>JAADGJ010000106.1:75597-188917 GCA_013152435.1 Chloroflexota bacterium
CACGCGAGGCCATCCCCGCCCTCATCCAGCTCCTGCAGGACGAGAATGAAGACGTGCGCCGGGCCACCGCCGAGGCCCTGGGGAAGCTGAAGGCACGCGAGGCCATCCCCACCCTCATCCAGCTCCTGCAGGACGAAGCGTGGCCCGTGCGCCAGGCCGCCGCCGAGGCCCTGGGGAAGCTAGAGGCACGCGAGGCCATCCCCGCCCTCATCCAGCTCCTGCAGGACGAAGCAGGATTCGTGCGCCGGGCCACCGCCGAGGCCCTGGGGAAGCTGAAGGCACGCGAGGCCATCCCCACCCTCATCCAGCTCCTGCAAGACGAGGATAGAGACGTGCGCTGGGCCGCCGCACAGGCCCTGACTGCTCTGCCGCCGGAAATGGTTCTGTCAGCCCTGCGCCCTCTGTGGGCCCATCCGGACCCATGGGTGCGCCGGGAAGTCATCCCGCTCTACGAGAGAGTGCGCCGAAATGCCGGATGGCCCCGAGAGGGTGAGGCATCTGGCCCCTATCTGGCGCGAGGTGCGCTGCAGGCAATGGTTACGCTAGCGGATGAGACGCTGACGCGGATTCCCAGCTGGCTCCTGGCCATCCGCCGCAAGGCGGAGGCGCTGCGAAGGCTGGGGCACGCGGAAGCGGCGTTGAAGGCTCTGGAGGGGGTGGAGAGCTTAGAAAGAGCGAGCGTGAGCGTAAGCGACGGGGAGCGTGGAGCGTGGGGCGTGGAACGAGCGCTATGTCTGGCTGCACTTGGCCGAAGAGATGAGGCGCTGACGGTGGTCCGCCAGGTGGCGGCCGAGGCCGGCAACGAGCCAGCTATCCTGGCCGACTGTGCAGACCTGTTGGAGAAGCTGGATGTCCTCGAGGAGGCCAAGGCGCTCTATACCCGGGTTATCGAACTCGAGGATTGGGCGAGCTATTACCGCAATCGGGCGGACTTTTACATTCGCCGGGGCCGCCATGCCGAGGCGAAGGCGGACCTGGCCCGCGCCGCCGAGAAGGAGCCGTGGCATCCGGATACCTACGGCCTGCAGGGGCAGCTCATGCTGGCTCAAGGGCAATTCGCTGAGGCTCACTCGGCTCTTGAGCAGGCTGCTCGTCGGGACCCTCACGACGTTTCGTGGCAATACGGCATCGCCTTCGCCCACCTGGGGCTGGGACAGACGGAACAGGGCATGGCCGCACTGGAGGAGGCGCTGGACCGCACGGAGTTGCACGAGGACGTGGAGGATGCGTTGCAACTGCTGGCATTATTGGAACGGGCGCAACCAGAGTTACCGGACATCGCGACGGCCCGAGAGCGCATCCTGGCCCGTAAAGCGTTGCTGGATCAACTGGCGGCCCAGGGTGACTGACGCGAGGCTGCGAACAACTCGACGAAAAGGATCGGGAAGATATCCATGCCGCGTTAGTGTACGCGGTGGAGGTAGCCGGTCGACGACAACATGACGTCGCCACCCGCTGGAACAAGCTCTTCCCGGCAAAACCATAGCGGCAGCATGGGAGCTGCCGCTGCTGTAGTCAAAGGACACGTATCGCCCAAGTTAGCAGGCTGAGCTCCCATGCTCAGCCTAGCGGCAGCATGGGAGCCGCCGCTGCAGTCGAAGGTCACGTATACCCAAGCCAACAGGCTGGGCTCTCACGCTTAGCCTAGCAGCGGCATGGGAGCTGCCGCCGCTGTAGTCAAAGGACACGTATCGCCCAAGTTAGCAGGCTGAGCTCCCATGCTCAGCCTAGCAGCGGCAGGGGAGCTGCCGCCCTAGGATCGAGGATATGCACAGCATGTTCGATGACGTCAATCTGTTCTACGAGCTGGCGGGGGAGCTGTTCCGCCGCCTCATCGCCCGGCCGGGCGTGATCGAGCAGGTCCGGCAGGCCGGGCAGGTGTTCCGCTTCGTCAGCCGCAAGCCGGCCACCCAGATCACCGTGGACGTGCGGGACACGGAACCCCGCCTGATCCTGGGCCCCTCCGACCTGCCCGCGGATATCACGGTCACGGCTGACGCCCGGACGCTTCATCGCGTCTGGCTGGGCGAGGAACGGCTGCGGGACGTCCTGTTCTCCGGCCGGGTGAGCGTGGAAGGCCCCTTCCTCAAGGCGCTGGCACTGGTGGACCTGTTCCGCCAGGCCGAGGCGCTGTATCCGGAGATCCTGCGCGAGCGCGGGTTGCTAGGCGAGACGACGGACGACGAAAGACAATAGACGAATGACAAAGGTCTTCGTCTATCGTCCATCGTCGATACTGCGAACGTACTCCCCAAACGCCTCCCCTAACGGGGTGATGGCTCGCGTCTTCGGGTCGAACAGGTTGGACGTGGGGTAAACGGTGTCCGCCAGCGAGTACCAGCACCACCGCTGCACCAGCCGGTAGTCATCCCCCGGGTAGCCCAGCTCCTCATCCCGGGCGCTCAGGAAGAAATCGAAGGTCCCCCACATGAAGTCCCGCACGGCCTCGGGCGGGAACCCGTACTCCGGCGGCATCAGGATGCCGTATTCCGATACGATCAGCGGTTTGTCCTGCTGACCGCGCATCCACATCCAGTAGCGAAAGCCCCAAATCTGACGCTGGAAGATCTCCAGATCGTCGTGATCCTCGATCTCATACAATTCCCCCTGCGTGTCATCGAACCCGGGCGGGATGCCCACGCCCCATGAGTCCGCCTCCTCGCGCAGGATGAAGCCGTGGACGTTCCATACATCCACCGGCATGGGCTCGCCATACATCTCCTCGTAGGCCGCCAGCACCCGATCGAGATAGCGTAGCCGCAACGCGGTGGGCTGCGACACCCCGGCGATGGCGATACGCGCCGTCGGGTCGCGCCCCTTGATGAGCGTATACAGCGTATGGTAGTGACGGGCGTAGGCCTCCGGCGTGGTGTTATCCTGCCAGCGCACGTCCGGCTCGTTCCCCAACAGCCACAAGGCCCCAGGCATGGCGTCCACCGCGGCCAGGATCGTCTCCGGATCGGGCCGGAAGCCGTCCTCCTGCACGCGCACCATCGGCGCGTACTCGATCCCGGATACCTCCGACGGCGGGCTGTTCACCTGCCAATCCAGATACCACCCGGGCAACAGCAGGCTCAAATCATAGCGGGCGACATCCCCCAACGCCGCCCCCACGCCAAAACGCCATCGCTCCGGCAGGGCCTCGTCCAGGGGCATGGGCGTCAGCCGGACGGGACGGGTAGGCGCGGGCGTGAGGGATCGGGCCGCGAGCGGCGTAGGCACCAGCGGCTCGGGCGTGGGCGTCGGCCGCGGCGTAGCCACCGGATACGGCGTGGGAGGATAGCACCCGGCCAAAAGCAAGAGCGCCATCAGTAAGGTCATTAGTAGGGGCGACGCATGCGTCGCCCGATGTTGCGCCTTCCACCTATTCTGCAACGGCTCTAACATCAAAGCGGTAGGGGCGCGTGGCCTCCTATGTGGTATCGACATGTTCATTGCCTCACCAAAGTGCCGGGCTGGCATCGCCGGCAAAAGGATGTGATACGGTTGCGCGCCGTGATCTGGGAGATAGGCGTACCACAGCGAGGACACGGAGCGCCCCCCTTGTTGTGCACCGCCAGGAACTCCCGCGGCTTCAGATGGATCTCATCGCCGATCTGAGCACGCACCTGCTCGATGGCCTTTGCGAGCGTGTCACGCATGGCATGATAGAGCCGGGCGAGCTCCTCGTCGCTCAGCTCCGGGCGGCGGCGGAAGGGGTACAACCGGGCGTGCCAGCAGATCTCGTCCGCGTAGGCGTTGCCGATGCCCGCCACGAAGCGATGATTGACCAGGATGCCCTTGATCTCGCCCCGGTGTCGACGCAGTCGCTCGCGAAAGACATCCGGCGTCAGGGCCGGGTCCAGCGCGTCGGGCCCCATCTCGTCCCAGGTGGGAACGGCATGCAGATCATCGGTCAGATAGACCTTGCCCATGTCCCGGCGATCGGCATAGCGCAGCTCCCGCCCGTCGTCCAGGCGCAGGATCCACGCCGTCCGGGGCAGCCGCCTGTCGCTCGGCGCGGCCAGTTGCAGCCGTCCGGCCAGCATGGGATTGACGGCCAGGTGACGCCCGACTCCCAGGTCCAACACGATGAACTTCCCCCGCCGCCACACGCCCGAGATAATCCGCTCGCGCAATCCCTCGACGAAGCCCACCCGCGTCAGGTCCCGCACCACCGTGGGGCGCAGGACCTCCACTCCCATGATACGCCTCCGCGTGATCTCCCGCCCCAGGACCTCGCGCACGACCTCCAGCTCGGGTAGCTCCGGCATGAGCCGCTACCCCCTCTCCAGCTTGCGACGCAGCCGGCCAATGCGATGGTCCAATTCGCCCAGGGTGGCGTCGCGACGATAGCCGGGCGGCCATCCCTCGACGATCCGGCGCGCCCACTGGCTCCACATCAGCGCCGTCTCCAGGTCC
This sequence comes from Chloroflexota bacterium, assembly GCA_013152435.1. Classification (NCBI taxonomy): domain Bacteria; kingdom Bacillati; phylum Chloroflexota; species Chloroflexota bacterium. Next base: position 79,999 of record JAADGJ010000106.1, read on the forward strand.
CGCTCGTGCCACTCATAATGCTTGGCCAGCTCCACGAAGGGGGTCACATCGTCCCCAGGCGCGCGGTTGATCCACTCCTGCCACAGCTCGGCCGCCTCCCGGCGCCGCCCCTGACGCTTGAGCAGGGTACCCAGCCGAGCAAGGGCATAGTCGCGCACGTCATCGGGCAGAGGATCAGCCAGCGCCCGCCGATACGCCCGCTCGGCCTGGGGCCAGTCACCCGCCCGCTCCAGGGCCCACCCCAATGCTGTGTAATCGATGGGATGCAGCGCGTCATCCTCCTCGGGCACGCTACAGGCCCGACACAGGATCGTCGCCAACGCCACCATGGAGAGCACATCCTCCCGGTTGTGGTAGAACACGCGGGCCATGGGAGTGACTTCGCCCTCCCACAGGTACCGCTGATAGAGCGTGGGGATGAGCCAGCCTGGCACATCGTCCACCGAGCGGGAGAACCGCAGGACCTCGCGCTCGAGGTTCGTGAGCGTGCACGAGTTCAAGCGGCGACGCCACACCCGGCGGGCGGCGGTCAGCAGATCGAAATGGGGAACGCCGATCAGCGACATCTCCAGCCGGGCCAGGCGGAAGCGCGTGGTCAGTAGCGGCAGGTCAAAACTCCGACCGTTGAAGGTGACCATCGCGGCGGCATCGGCCATCGCGTCCAGCACCTGATCCAGGAGGGCCCGTTCCTCATCGGGCCGGCGCATGAAGAACTGGCGTACCACGAAATGATCGCCCTCAAAGCGGCCGACGCCCACCATGAAGACCAGGGTGCCGGTCCCACCGGACAGCCCCGTGGTCTCCGTATCGATGAAAGCCGCGGAGCGGAAGTCGAACGCATCCAAATCGGGGTACGGGTTGAGCCGGGTCACGGCCGCGCCGGGGAGGTGAAGCAGATCGCCCAGGCGCACATGGCCGCGCCGCTCCTCCAGGGGATAGCGCCGCTCGACGGTCAGACAAGAGCCGTGGGGGGTGGCCACGATCCGCCCGCCGACCAACCGCTCCAGAGGTGCCCCCTCAGCCGAGATCGAGACAGGCGGAATCGCCAGGGCACGCGGCCGGCGCGCCTGGTGGGGACGCAAGACCCGGTTGAGCCGCTCACGATCCAGTTTCATCGTCCCAAGAGCACCCCTCTCACGCGGCGTTCACCTCGCGCGCCATGAAGGACCGCCAAGCCACGGGGAGCGCCGCGGGAAAGTTCACATCCAAAATATCCGCGCCCCCGGCGTCTTCGCGGTGCCCTCCCGGCATACCCCTAGGCGATCCAGATGGGCGACCCCCACGCCCACTGATCGTTCTTCTGGCGAACGCGCACGTAGTAGCAGTCGTACCCCTCCGTCCTCTCCGCCGTATCCTGGAGCGAGATGCGCCATTCATACTCCTCGGGCAAAGGGCATCGGTGGAAGCGATACGCGGGGGTGAGGAACCCGCCCAGGTAACCCGCCCGGCTGCCGACGAGCAGGTCGCGAAGCGCGTAGGCAATCGTCCTCCCGTTGATCTCCGCGATGACCTCGCCGTCGGCCGGCATCTCGACCTCCAGCGCCATCCCCTGATTGGCGTTGGTGGAGCTGGTGGGATTGCCACGAGTTCGAGTCCTGAACCGGAGAGCCCGGTCACCCTCTCGCCACCACGAGCTGTAGTGATGCTCGCCCTCGGTCTGCCCTCGGGGGGCTACGATATGCCCGCCGCGAAATCGTGGCTCGATCGAGAGGATCCTACCCCGATCGATTCCCAGATACACCTCCCAGGGATGCTCGACCCTCTCCCCCCAGCCGAGCTCCAGGAAGATCCTGGTTCTGACGATCTCGCCCGGCTCCGGCACCACCCGATCCGTCGCATCCACCCGATGGATGACGCGATTATTCCGCACCAGCTCCACATAGTCGATCGGAGCGCCGCCCCTGACGAACAGCTCGATATACCGCTCCGGCGCGCGCTCCGTGAGGACGGACCCCATGGGATGGCCGTTGATTGCGAACTGGAGCTCGATCCGGTCCCCAGTCAGGGCATAGGTCCGGCGCGACTGGAAGGCCTCCCATATTCCATCGCGGGTGAGCGAATCCGCCCAAACGGCAGTCCGCCCGCCCCCGTAGCTGCCGGGATGGGCGCCATGGTGATCGGTGTTGCCCACAAACCCGAAGATATGGCCCAGCGCCAACCCGCGCTGAGCCGTGCTGTCATGATCGCGTGGGCCCATGGTGTGAAGCGGCGGATACGGGGCGTCATCGCTCTCGCTGCAGCCGTGCAGCGAGACGATCTCGACGATGGGGGTAAAGTCCGGGGTGAAATCCGCCCAGTTGATGCCGCGATACCCGGCCGGATAACTGATGTGGTGGGGCATGGCGATGGCATCGACGCCCCTGCGTTTCCACTCGGCCAGGGCCCGCTTCAACTCGACCAGGGTCGCCGCGGGGATGATGTCCCCCTCGCTGCCCTTGTAGACGATGGTGTAATCCCCCGAGCGCATGCAATGCCACTCGTAGCTGAGGAACGTGACGAACTCGCCGTCCCGGTTGTTCGCCTCCGTGACCTCCCTCGTGTGCTCCCAATTCTCGCGGAGTTTGGCGAACCCTTTCTCGTGATAAGCGACCAGGTATTCCAACCGCTCCTCGCCGCGCGGCATGTCGGGCCAATGCCCATGCCCGGTGACGGAGCAGAAATCGAGCTGCAGCCGGGCGTTGGCGAACGCATCCTCGATGGTCCCATGCCCATAGGAGATTCCACAGTGATTATGGATATCGCCGTAGTAAACCTGAAGGCCCTCATATCCACGAAGCATGAATCACCTACCCCCTTGCGAGTGCGCTTCAGCATGGGTTCTCGGCTTCAGAAGGCACAAGACGTCCGTGCAGACATGCGAATTCTACAGAGCCTTGCTCGACGATCAGACATCCAACCCTAGGAGATCCACATTCGGAGGACCCTCATCCCCCCGTCCCCCTTCTCCCAAATCTAGGAGCGTGTCTGAAAATTCACCGGCACGATGTTCTGAGGGATCTCCCTCAACGACCAGTTCCACAGGGGGGGGTGTGGAGGGGGCCTCCCCTCCACGAAAATCCCACTTTTCCGGCCTGTACCTGCCTCTCTCGGCCCTTTCCGAAGGCCCCAGGCCGAGGCCAGGCAGGTCGAGGGCAAAAGAAGGGCTTTTTCCGGAGGGGCTCCCCCTAGCATAAGCAACATCTCAGACACACTCTTAGGCCAACAACCGGGCGGCCGTCAGCGCGTAAACCGCCGTACAGGAGTAGATATCCTCAATCCGGACGAACTCGTCGGGCCCGTGGGAGACGGAGAGAAGCCCCGGGCCGTAGGCGAAGGCCGGGATGCCCTGCCGGGCGTAGAAGCGGATCTCCAGAAGCCCGGGACACATCACGAACGAGGGGGAATTCCCGGTCACCTCCCGGATACTCTCCACCAGCGCCCGCGCCACGGGCTCGTCCTCCGAGAGGCCCGCGGATTCGCCCTCCTGAAAGATCTCGACTTCCAGATCGATCCCGCCCTCCCGAAGCCTATCGAAGAGGGCAAGTAACCTTCCCTTCTCCGTCTCCAGATCTTCCTCGGGATTGAGCCGCCGGTCCACCGTGAAGGAACACTCGGCAGGAACGAGGTTGAAGTTCGTGCCTCCTTCGCATCGCCCACCCAGCAGGAGGATGGAGTTTCGGGCCGCATCCGGCTCGATCCGAAAGCTCGTCCTCCTGGATTCCACCTCGGCCTTCAACTCGAGCAGCGCGTTCGCCACGACGAGCATGTGCTCAAAGGCGTTGACGCCCTGATAGTGCAGACCGACGTGGGCGGGCCTGCCCCGCACGATCACGCGCAGCGAGATGGCCCCACGATTGGCGTTCCAGATTACCCCGCCCGTCGGCTCCGGCATGAGCATCCCGATGCCACCGACCCCCAGCAGCCCCGCGTCGGCAAGGTATTGCGATCCCAGGGCGCCGCCGGTCTCCTCGTCCGGCACGAACGTCAAACCGATCCGCCCATCAAGCTTGATCCCACACTCCTGGATGGCCCTGACGGCGTAGATCATGGCCGCCAGGCCGCTCTTCATATCCGAAGCACCGCGCCCAAAGAGCTTCCCATCCTGCACGTACGGGTGGAACTGCACATCGTCCGACGCAGGCACGACATCATAGTGCCCATGAAAGTACAGCGTCCTCTCGCCCTCGCCATAGAAGCTCTCGAGGCAATAACGCGGATAAAGCCCCTCATGGCGGCTCGACGCCTCCGCAGCCCGCCCCGCGCCGTCGGGGACCTCGAGCATCGTGTAATCCAACCCGATCTCGCTCAATTTCCTCGCGATCGCCTCAACGCACGCCTGATAGAGGGTCCCCGGAGGATTCTCCGTCCGTATGGCCACCAGCTCCTGGGTGAAATCGAGGATCTCCTCGCGATAGGACGCGATCGCCTCCTCGACCCGGGACTTCATCGATCGAAAAACACGGCGGGAGTCAGACATCGTCTTTTCGCTCCTTGGGTGAGCCACATCGCTTGCGCGAGCCGCCCCAGCCCTCTTCCAAAGCCGGCAGGCAACCACGACGGATCCCGACCGGCCCTATTTCGGCGGCAGGAGGAGCAGGTTCAGCGTATTGTAGCCGAAATGGATCAGCATGCACGCGGTCAGGCCATAATGTCGCCGGATCACCCCCAACGCCAACCCGATCACGAACACCTCCAGGACAGCGGGAGAGAAGCCATACTGCACGTGCGAGACGGCGAAGAGCGCCGCGGTGAGCACCAACCCGAAGCGCGGCTGCAACGCGCCGCGGTAGATGATCTCCTCGCTGATGGCGGCCGTGATCCCGATGGACAACGCCCCAGGCACGTTCATCATATCCGCGAAGAGCACCTTGGACACGCGGCTGACCGCCTCCATCCCCTGCGGATCCAGCCACTCCCATGCGCGCGTCCAGGCCAGATCGAGCCCCATGAACAGCGCGATGGACACGGCGGACACGAGCCATACCCGGCCGGTCGGCGGCCTCAGCCCCAGACGCTGGGCCGTCTCGCGCAGGCTGCGCCGCGTCCACAGCCCGATCCCGGCCAGCCCCACCAGCGTCAACCCAATGCCCTGCGCCCACACCTCCGCCAGGCTCAGCCGCACGCCCTGGTCCGCCAGGCGCTCCAGGTCCCCCAGCAAGGCCAACTGCGTGGTCGTCAGCCCCACGAGGAAAGCGGCGAAACTGAGGCTGACCGCGTGAAGCGGGTTCTGGGCATCAAAGGATGGCAGCAACCTCTCCGCCCACATCCGCACGGGGCGACTCAAAGCCAACAGGGCGCCGATCCCGGTGACGATCCCCCATATCCCCAGCCAGAGCCAGTTGGGAGTCACGCCCACCCCCAGGCCCAACATCTGTCCGGTGGCTCCCGGCGTCCAGGCGAGGCCCAGCCCCACCAGCCCCAACAACAGAAAGCTGCCGCTGATCATGGTGACCATGCCGAACGCCAGCCAGCGCAGCGCGGGCATCCGAATGCTCCAATTGGCCACGGCCAGCGTGACGACGAACGGCGTGAGAAGCGCCAGCAAAGTGATCGCCTGGGCCCAATCCTGACCTGCACGAAAGACGTCTTCCATCCGAGCTCCTATCTCCCGGCCGCGCGGCCCGGCCAGCGTTCCAACGCCCGCGCAACATTCTCGGGCAATGCATCCCCCACACGATCCCGCAGGAAGGCCAACACCCGCCCGGCTGTGATGCCCTGGGCCTCCGCACGGCGCAGAGAGCGGCGCGTGATGCGATAGCGGAACGGCTCATCCGAGCCAATGGCAGGCGACGCCTCCCAAAGGGTGAAGCGAGCCACGCGCAGGCGATCGAGGCAGGAGATCGCCCTCGGCACCAGGACGGCGAAATCCCGGGTGACGGTGATAGCCCCCGGAGGCTCGCCAGGGGGGCTCTCCCCCTGAATCAATGCCCGCCCCGCCTCGGTCAGGGCGAACCGCTCGCCCTCGGGGTCCAGGGCGACGAGTCCAAACCAATGGAATGGCCCCCGCAGGAGATAGCGGGCCAGCCGCCCCTCCACATCATCCCAATGCTCAAACCCGCGCAGATAGCCGCTGCCATCAGCCGGCCGGATGTACCAGGAGTCGTAGTCCCCATCCGGCCGCAGGAAGTCGGGAGCGGCCGTCTTGATGGCCGCCACCCAATCGTCCACCCGATACCAGACGCCCGGCTGCAGCCGCCCCATCTGGGCCAGCAGACGCCGACGAGCGCCGGCCGGATCATCATGCCATCCCCCCTCGCAGACCAGCTCCGGCAGCCGGCGCAGATCGTCCCAAGCGTCGTCGTCCCGCCAGGCCATCCACAGCGCCCTCCACTGCTCGGGGCGATCCGCCTCCAGCCATCCACGCACCCGAGACGCCCGCAGACGTACGCTCCCATCGTCGCCCTCGTGCACCCACTCGAGCCGATCCAACAGGTGCAACAGCAAAGCCAGCCGGCCGCCCCCCGACAGGTCGAACGGCGGCATCTCGGGCGCCAGGAGCCGCTCCGCCAGGGCCTTCAAATCCGCGGGGGCCCACTCCCCTCGCCGGGACCGGATCCCCTCCGTCGAGATCATCGCCAGGGCCGTGGTGACGTCCTGGACCAGCGCGTCGCCGTGGTCTACGGCCGCATCCGGAGCCGATGCCACAGGCACCTCGAGTGCGACGCTCGCATCCCCCGGCAACAGCCCCAGGACCTCATCCGGGATATAGATCACCTCCGTGATCGTCCCATCCACATCGACGAAGCCCCGAAAGATCCACCCGCGGTACCACAACTCCTCGGCAGGGCCGGTGGGCGACTCCCAGGGACGCTCCCGGGCCAGCCGGCCGGGGCCAATGGGACGGATCTCCCCATAGCGCTTCTGGAACAGCGTAGCCTGCAGGTATCCTCCCGCCGCGGCCAGCGCCTCCAAAGCGCGCATGGCATCGGGCGAGAGCTCGTCCAGGGCCTGGGCCACCACAGCCGGATCCCCTAACACGGCGGCCAGCTCCTCGGCGGCCTCTCGCTGGTTCTGGCCCTGCAACGATATGCCGCGCAACTCGGCGATGACGCGCAGGAAAGTGAGCGGATAATCGATCAGGCTCTGCTCCAGACTACGCATGACGCCCCTTATCTCCAACGCCCCTGGAGATCCTGCAAGCCACCCCAAGGGATTTCCACCGAAAAGGCTACATCTTTCCTCTCATTACGATCTTGCCAAACCGCGCGGTTCCGCATATAATGAATATAGATCGCCAGGCTCGTGAGCGATTGCGTGAACGGATTGCGGATGACCCACAGGAGAACGCATGGCAGGCTCAGGCAAACGGGGCCAGTCCTGGAACGTGTGGGCCGAGATGTGGCGCACACTGCGTTTGGCTTGGCGCCTGCTGCGCGATCCACGGGTCTCACCGTTCGTGAAGATCCTGGTTCCCGGCCTGGCATTCATCTACGTTCTGCTTCCTGTCGATATTTCGCCCGATCTGGTACCACTCCTCGGGCAGATTGACGATCTGGCAGCCCTGATCCTGGCGGCTCGTCTGCTGGTCGAGATGAGCCCACCGGCGGTGGTGGCCGAACACGAGGCCGAGATGATGGGATTGATCTCCCGCCAATCGAGCGAGCCACCACCGGACGACGTGGTAGACGCCGATTACCGCATTCTCGACTAGCAAGCCGTCGCGTGAGGTCACGTCGTACTGATCATGATAGCACATCTTATACCAGACCCACAACACCAGGAGTGATCCATGAGCGAGCAAAATCTGCGCCGGCCTGCGGAAGTTGCGGCGCGTTTAGGGGTATCTACCTCCACACTGCGACGCTGGTCGCAACGCTTCAGCGAATACCTTTCGCCGGACGCGGGTGAGCCCGCCGGTTCCGGAGATACGGACGGCGGACACCGCCGCTATACGGACGAGGACTTAACGACGCTTTTAACCATCAAGGGGCTCCTGGCTGAAGGGTTCACCTATCAGCAAGTCGAACGACGCCTGGCTGCACTGCGGCAAACGGATGGGGCCGGTGAGACCACGCGCTCGCTGGTCTCCGCGGAGAGCAATCTATCCTCACTGGCTCCCGCGGTCTCCATCCTGGCCGACACATTGCACACTGTCGCGGATGGCCAACAGGCGATCCTGAACGCCCAACAGGCCAACCGCGAATTGATGGGGGTCGTGGTGCAGGACAACTTCAACCTCAAGGAAGAAAACACCAAGCTACGCGACCGGATGTTGGAGTTGGAGCGGGAGATGGCCGAGATGCGCCGGCGAGATGATGCGCATCGGGCGAGGCTGGAGGCGCGCATGCAGGCGGTGGAGTCCACGCTGAACCAGATAGCGGAGCGACTGTCCACCCTGCCGGATAGCTCACAGCGCGGCCGAGGCCTCCTCGGGTGGCTCACCGGCCGCTAGGCTGACGCCCTCCCGCTACCCAAAACAACTGATAAATCGCATAACAAAGGTGGGCTGGCTCAACGCGGGCCCACCTCTTATTTTGCAAGCATTTTTTATCTGGCAAAAAGCGACTCCTCCCCAGGCCGGATCTGTCCTCCCGAATCATGCCGCCGGGCGGCCCCCCACGGGCGCCCGGATACGCCGACACGCATCCAGCAGGCGAGCTATCCTCTGCGTCTCGCGGCGGTAAGTGAAGGCTCCGCCACCAGCTCCCCTTCCAGATCGTACTCCAAAGCGCCTGTGATCCGCACGGGGACGATCTCCCCCACAGGCGCCTGCCCGGGGAACAGGACCAAACCATCGATCTCGGGTGCGTCCCGATACGATCGCCCATAGCAAATCCCCTGGTCCTGCCCTTCGACCAGCACATCCAGAACCCGGCCGACCTGTGCCTGGTTTCGCTCCAGTGAGATGCGCTGCTGGACCTCCATCAATCGCGCCCGGCGCTCCGCCTTCACCTCATCGGGAACCTGATCGGGCAACGAGGCAGCCGGGGTGCCTGGCTCCGGGCTGAACTCGAACACTCCCACCTTATCGAATCGGGCGGCGATCACGAAGTCCAGCAACGCTTGGAACTCCTCCTCCGTCTCCCCGGGATACCCCACGATGAAGGTGGTACGCAGCGCGATATCGGGCATCGCCCGGCGCAGTTTCTCGATGTGCTCCAGAGCGTACCGGGGGGCCGGGCGGCGCATCCGCCGCAGGGTATCCGGGTGCGCGTGCTGGAGGGGCATATCCAGGTAATGGACGATCCGCTCATCGCCGGCCATGGTCTCGATCAGCGCATCCGTGATGTGCCCCGGATAGGCGTACATCAGCCGCAGCCAACGCAGCCCCTCCGCCCGCCGGGTGATGGCATGCATCAGCCGGGGCAGGGCATCCCGCTCGCCCCGATCCCATCCGTACGCGGTGGTATCCTGAGCGACCAGCACGATCTCCCGGGCGCCCGCGGCGGCCAGCCGACAGGCCTCGTCCACCAGGGCTGCGAACGGGCGGCTGCGCATCCTCCCCTTGATGCCCGGGATCGTGCAGAACGCACAGGGGGCGTCACAACCATCGCCGATCTTCAGATAGGCGCTCCCGCCGATGACCGCCGGGCGCTCCCATGCCTCCTCCGACGGGGCCTCCGGGTCTCCCAGCAGCTGGAATCGCTCCTGGCGGCGATGGCGCCCCTCGCGCAGCATCCGCACCAGCCGGGCGATCTCCATCCAGCGCCGCGTGCCCAACAGCCCATCGACCTGGGGCACACTCCGGAGGATCTCCTCCCCGATCCGCTGAGGGAGACAGCCCGCCGCGATCAGGAGCTGGCCGCGCCGCTTACGCGCCGCCAGGTCGCGCAACGCCTCGATGGATTCCTCCCGCGCCGCCCGGAGAAAGCCACAGGTGTTGACGATGAGGACATCCGCCTCCTCCGGATCGGCCGTCGCGTCGTATCCCTGGCGTCGCAGCAGCATCGCCATCGCCTCGCCGTCCACGAGGTTCTTCGGGCAGCCCAGGGTCAACAGATAGTATTTGGTCACACGCCACTCCTGAGTGCAAAAAGCGCCGGCCTCTCAGGGCCGACGCCGCGTCCATCGGATTCGATCGTGGAAACGAGCTCAACCCGCCGGGGTCGGCGTGGGGATGGGCGTAGGCGTGACAGCCACGATGGGCTCCGCTCCGCCGCCCAGGGCCGGGCCCTCCGCGGGCACCGTCGGCTCCTGCTCCACCACCCGGCCGTTGATCCAGGCCCATGTGCGCTCGATGACCTGGCCTGGCTCCCCCATGACGCCCAACTCCTGACCGTCCAACAGGATCACCACGCCCCCCGCATTGCCCGAGCGCACCGTCACGCTCTGCTGCCCCACCCACTCGCGCTCCTCGCCCGGCTCCAGGATCGTCTCCAGAACAACCTGGCCATCCACCACCACCCGCAGCCAGGCGCGCTCAACGATCCGGGTGACGATGCGGACCTCCTGAGCCGGCGCCTGCTCGGTCGCCAGCGGGGTGGGGGTGTACGTGGGCGTGGAGGTGGGTGTGGGCGTCGGCAACAGGAACACGCCCGTTGTCGGGGCAGCCGTCGGCTTGTCCGGAGAGGAAGCCGGCGTGGGCGTGAAGGTGGGGCGCTGAGTCGGCACGTGAACAGGCGCCGAGACCTGCGTGGCGGTGGGCTGCGGACCCAGAGCGACCACCCACTCCGGATGGTAGGTGAGCACCCACCATCCCCCTACGATGAGCGAGACCGCGACCAGGCCGGCCACCACCCACCACAGCCAGGAGAAAATGGACCTCTCCTCCAGCTTCAAGTCGAACTCAATGGGACGATAGTCGACAGGACGCGGCTCAGAGACGATCGCAGGGGCGATCTCATCCGCACACTCGGCCTGCCGGAGAGCCAAAAGCTCGTCCGCATCCAGGCCGAGGAACAGCGCATAGTTGCGTAAAAACCCCCTCCCTACCGTCTCATTGGGAAGGACCGACCAGTCATCCGCCTCCAGTGCGGACAGATAGTGCTGGCGGATCCGGATAGCCTCTTCCACTTCCGCCAGTGACATCCCGCGTGCCTCGCGTGCTTCGCGCAGCCACTGGCCCAAATCGCTCATGCCGCGTTTCCCCTCCACGTCGACTTTCGTCTATTTTTTCGTACTCACTATACTCTCGCCCCCGGCAAAAGTCAAGGATCGCAGTCGTCACCTTGGAACTTCCAGCCAACGATTTCTTGACGGTTACACATCGATCGTCTTCCACCGCCCCTTGCGATAGAAGTAGGCCGTCAGGATCGCCCGCCCGCTCCAGTCGATGACGGTGCTCATCCACACGCCCGCCAGTCCCAACCCCAGGATGATCGCCAGGAAGTAGACGGCGGGGATGCGGAGCATGAAGATGCCAGTCACCGAGACGATCAGTGGGGCTCGCGTATCCCCGGCCCCCCGCAAAGCGCCGCTCAGCACCATGTAGATGGACATGCCGATCTGCTCGAACGCGCCGATGCGCAACGCCAGGGCGGCCAGAGCCACCACTTTCGGCGTGGCCCCGTACAATTGAGCCAGGGGGCGATTCGCAAAGAAGAACAGCAACCCGATCGCGCTCATGATGAGCAACGCATATCGGAGGGCGATCATCGTCGTGCGCTCGGCCAGATGAGGCTTTTTCGCCCCCAAAGCCTGCCCCACCAGGGCGCCGGTGGCCACGGAGAGCCCCACGCCGGGCATGAAGGAGAGGGATTCCATGCTGACGGCCACCTGGTGCGCGGCCAGGACGGTGGTTCCCAACAGGGCGATGATGCGGGCGAAGATGGCCCAGCCAGCCCGCTGCACCAGATATTCCCCCGCCGCCGGCAACGCCACCCGGATCAGCGTGTGCAAGATGGACGATTCCCAGCGCAGGATGGCGCGCAGCGGCACGCGAATGGGGGTTCCCCCGAGCAAGAGCAACAGGAGGGCCAGCGTGCCGCCGGCCGCCCGCGCCGTCCCGACCGCGATGCCGGCCCCGACGACCCCATACATGGGGAACGGCCCCACCCCGAACACCAGAAGGTACGTCCCCAGGATGTTCCAGACGTTCATGATGAGCGTGATGTTCATCGGGGTGCGGGTGTCCCCGGCCCCTCGCATCACCCCGTTCAAAACGGTGAGGGGAAACCCCAGCAGGGAGAACCCGATGGCCCAACGCAGATAGCGGGCGCCTGCCTGGGCGACCTCAGGGGCAGCCCCCATGAGATGCATGTACCACTCGGCCTTGGGAAAGAGCAACGCCACCACAACGATCGATCCCAGATAGCTGATCAGGATCGCCTGCCCCGCGGCCATCTGGGCTCGTCGCCTGTCCCCGGCTCCCCAGGAGCGCGCCACCACGGCCGTGGCGCTGATGGACAGGGCCATGAAGAGCGCGTCCGCAGCCCACATGAAGACGCTCGCCAGGCTGACGGCCGCCAGGGCCGTCTCCTCCCTCAGCCAGCCGATGATCAGCGTGTTGGCGATGAACACGGCTGTCATCAGCATGTTCTCCACCACGGCGGGGACCGCCAAGCGGATCAGGTCGCTGTGCAACGACTCCTCGGACAGCACCAGATCGCGCTCGGCGCCCGATCGACGGCCGAACCACACCCAGCGTAGCGCTCGCAACATCGCGTTTCCCTTCATCACCGGATCGCCGGAGACCACACTCGCGCATCGACGCCCATGGCCCCTCGCCCGCCCTCAGGCGACCAAAAGGGCGATCAACCCCAGGGCATAGCCCACCTTACTGATCCGCAACCCCACGCGGGCGTTCATCGGCGATGGCGCCCGCGCGACAAGCAGCGCACTGTAAACCAGGCCCAGGTCCATCACCGCGACGACGACCAGATAAGTCGTTGAGAACTTCGCTATCCAACGGACGGCCAGGGAGATGACGACACACCCCAATGTCAGCAGAGCGAATACACCCCCTGCCCGCTGGGCCCCCCAGGCGGTCGCGATGGTCCGCAGCCCGGCGCGACGATCGCCCTCCACATCCTCGATGGTCTTCAGGACCTCCCGCGCCAGGATGAAAAGGGTCACCAGCACGCCCGGCCACACCAGCCGCCAGGGCTGTCCCACCGTATATCCGCCGACCCCCAGCGCCGCGCCGGAGAGCAAGGCGATCAGGGCATTCCCCACCAGCACGGTGTTCTTCAGGCGGACATTATAGCCCACCAGCGCCGCCAGGGCGAGGCAGGCGGCCAGGAGAGCCAGCGCATCGATGGAGCCGGCCAGCCCCACAGCGAGAGCCGCCAGGACAACGCTGGCGGCTCTCGCAGCAGAGCAGCGGATGCGCCCGGAGGGCAAAGGGCGATCCGGCTTGTTCACCCGATCAATCGCCACATCGCGGAGATCATTGGTCACGTAGCCAAAGGAGGTGATGGCCCACATGGCCCCCGCGGCCGTCCACGTGGCGCGGGGCCACGGCCATCCCCCGACCAGATGCGCACCTAACAAAACCAATCCGGTGGCCGGCAGGCTGTTGGTGGGACGCAACAGCCGCAGCCATGCCCAAAAGTCCATCGTCGCTCAGGAGAGCACCCGAAGCCGCCGGGGCCAGATACGCACTTCCAGGCGACGGGCAGCCGTGTGATAGACCTCGCCATCGACGTGAACGGGCAGGCCCTCCTCCGCCTCGATCAGCACGTGCGGGGTTCGAGCCATTCGGACCGGCGGCTTGTCCACGTGGGTGCCACGGATGAGGTGAGGGATGATGCGGAGGATCTCAAAGCGGCTCATCTGACAGGCCACGCACAGGTCCAGCACGCCGTCATCCACCCGGGCATCCGGAGCCATCAAGAAGCCGCCGCCCGTGCGCGGCCCATTGGCGGCCGACGCCAGGGTAATCGGCATGTGGAAGTCCACCCCCTCGCCCAGGATACGCGCGAGCGGCATTCGGTAGTCCAGCGCCAGCGTGCGGAACACAGCGACGAGGTAGAGCAGGAAGCCGCGCACCCGCTTCAGCTTGCGAGCTTCGATGTTCACCGCCGCGTCGAAGCCCGCGCCCAGATTGTTGCAGAAGAACAGCCCATGGGACCGCTCGTCCACGACATGGACCAGGTCCACCAGCCGGGAGTTCCCGGCGGCGATGCGCTCACACGCCCGGGCGATGTCGTTCGCGCGCAGCCCCAGGGCGAACGCGAAGTCATTCCCGGACCCGATGGGGATCACGCCCAGCACGCCCGCCGCCTCTCCATTCTCCCATCCCCCGTTGCCCTGCGCCGCGGCGACCAATCCGTTGGTCACCTCGTTGATCGTGCCATCCCCTCCCACCGCCACCACGCAATCATATCCGGCCGCTGCTGCCTCCTGCGCAAGCCGGGTGGCATGTCCAGGGCCCTGGGTGATGCTCAGATCGAAATCGATGCCCTGTCGCTGCAACTCGGTCTGTACACGAGGAAGCGCCCGCCGTCCGTTGCCTCGCCCGGTGGTGGGATTCAAGATCACTTTTGCCTTCATACCCCCCTTCCCGCCTACGAAAGTTTCCTCCCGCTCCTGCGTGACGCCATGCCACACCCGCACAGGAGCGCTCTCCTTTATAACACCGCAGACGCCCCAGCGTGCCACCCGCCCACGCAGCTCCATCGTATGAGCCGGCGCCGTCACTCACCGCTCGGGGAATCCGCGTCGCAGAGGATATCCTCCCATACGCGCCGACGCTCCTCCTCGCTATCAAAGGACAGGTAGATCGTCTCCGGGCGTTTCTCGCCCCGGTAGGTGATGCGCAAAGCCGGACGCCGCCGGGTCCCGAAGACCAGATCTCCCCATTCCAACGAGATCACCTGCCGCGGCAGGAAGAAGATGTACCACATGCCCACCTCGTGGCCAGGCCAGCGCCCGATGCCGAGAAACCGGGACTTGGGCACATAGGCGATCACGGCATGCTCGCGGGTGGCGAAGGTGCGAAAGAACGCCTGCAGATCGGCGAAGAACCGGCGGCGCCCCTCGACCTCGAAGTGCCCCGTAGCGCGGATCGCGATCTTATCCTCGGGCGACAGCTTCTCTCCCCTTTGCGGGGGCGTCTGAGCGTCAGAGGGGGTAAACCGGACGTATGCGGCGCGGCGGGCCCACACTTGAAAGGCGATCAATCCCACCAACAGGAGGGCGGCCACCACCGCCACCCATCGCCCACCGGGTAGCCATCCCCAGGCCCATAGCAGGCCGACGAGGAACAGACAGATCCCCAGCCAGCGATCCAACGCGCGGCCGCTGACCTCGTGTCGATGCAGCTGATAGGCGAACCTGAGCAGACGACTATCCAGGCCCACGCGCATCCTCACACAGAGGGTATGACACGCCCCCCAATCCCCAGTGCCTCACGAGCGCGTACCGCCGTTGCGCTGCGCGAGGGTCAAGCCGGTCAGGATGATCACGCCGCCAATAGCCTGCAAAATACCGAACGGCTCCCGCAACACGGCCCACGACAACAGGCTGGCCACCACGGGAACGCCATTGGAGTAGATGGCCGTACGCGCGTTGCCGATGCGCTGCACAGCGGTGAACCAGATGAGATAGGCGACGACAATGGAGAACACGGCGGAGTAAGCCAGCCCGGCCCACGCAGCCGGGCCCACGGATGCCCAGGACTGCGAGACCAATCCTGGGAAGGCCAACACGACCAACACAGCCGTCCCGGGGACCATGGTGATGGCGGTCAGATGCAGGGGGGTATATCGCACGAGCATCCGCTTGCTGGCCACCGTGTACACGGCCCACGTCACCGCCGCGCCCAGCATGAGCAGATCCCCCAGCAGATGGGCCGTGTCCAGGCTGATCTTCCCGCCCCCTCCCATGATCACCAGCACGATTCCCAAAAACGAGAGCAGGATGCCCGCCCAGCGCTGCAGCGTCACACGCTCTATCCTCAAGACCACGCTGAAGAGCGCCACGAAGACGGGGACAGTCGACATCAAGATGGACGCGTTGGCGGCCGTTGTGTGGGCCAGCCCCTGGATGAAGAACACCTGATACAAGCCATGTCCCACGACGCCGATGGCGATCACGCGCCAGACATCACCTCGTGCCACCCTCAACGGATGGCGTTGCCACCGCAGAATGCCGATAAGCAACGTCGTGGCGATCAGGAAACGCAACGCGTTGAAGGTCAACGGGGGCAGAGAGCGCAGGGTAACCTTCACGATGCTGAAGTTCGCCCCCCAGACGAACACCATGCCGGCCAGCAACAGCTCCGTCTGATGCGCGGCCACCCCCTGCCACCACGCGTTCGGTTTATAACGGCTGTCCGTTCGCAATGTCATGAGCGTTGCACCCGCACAAAGAATCGGCCGATTATATCACCGGGGACAGGGATTCCCAAAAGGGCTCCCCGGCGGCGGCGATCTTTGACCCCAGGCAGGGCCGATGCTATGATGATTCCTCGGAAGGGGCCGCCAGCGCGCCCACGGCGAGGAAGGCCAGGATATACCCCAGGTAGTTCTCGTTGAGGAAGCGAGATGCGAAGAGGAACCCCATGAGGAGCACGCCGTATCCCCAGCAGGCCGTATCCAGCCGATTGTACCGCATCTGCTGGCGCAGGGTAAGGGCCAAAAGCGGGACGGCGATCAAAAGCTCGGGGATCCAGAACGGCCAGTAGCTGAGCCGGCTCTCCACCAGGCCCAACGCCAGCACGAAATTCGCCAGCCCCCAGCCTCGGATCTGATAGGGGACCTCGGCTGTGCCGCTGGACCAGCGCCACACATCATCGATCAGGGCGTTCACGTCCCATATGAGATAAGGGATCAGGAGCACCAGGAAGACGAGGATAGCCGGCACGGCGCGGCGCAACACAGGGCCGATCTGGCCGGGCAGATCCCGCCACTCGATCGAGGGGACATCGGTCAAAAGCAGCGCGTAGAAGGGGGCCATGAACCAGGCCGTGGGCTTGGAGGCACAGGCCAGGCCATAGGCCACGGCGGAGGCCGCCCACCACCGCCGACGAGCGGACGGGTGCTCCCGGCCACGCTGCCATAACCACAGGCTGAGCACGATCCAGAACAGGATGAACGAGTCGTTCTGGCCGAAGATCACATCGGACGCCATGATGGGGTTCAGGCCGATCAGCATGACCAGCATCAGACGGCGCTGGGGGCTCCGGGCGAGACGGGGCACAAGCGCCAGGGTCAGAGCGAACAACAGGAGGTATACGAATCGCTGATCGTACCACCCCAGCACGGCCTGGCTGAGCAGGTAGAACGGCGTGGAGAACACGAACGTCCAGGGCAGATAGGGGAAATGATACAGCGCCGTCCGGAAGTCAATGCCCCACTCGGCCATGGGGGTGTTCAGATAATCCTCGACATAGGGATTCTTCCCCTCCAGGAAGAACTGAATGACGGCCTCCGTCTGAATGACGCCGCCGTCATGGGTGTAACTGGCCGGGCCAGACTGTTGGCGCAGCAGGATGAGCTTCCCGGTAGGCGCGAAGACGATCACCAAAATGATCGCCCAGATCAACGCCAACTTGATCCGGTAGGTCGTCGCCGGCCCCAGGCGATCGGCGATCTCGTTGACGACCAGGTAGAGGACCAGCCCGGTGAAGGCCAGGCTGATCAAGACCAGCGACAAGGGATCGGTCAGCCAGTCGGCCAGCAACTCCATCCCCTTCGGGGAGAGGATATGCCCTAAGACCGGATGCCTTGCCACATCCTGGTGGCGCGTGGGCAACACGAGATCCGCCAGCGTGTCGATGCGCACGCGGGCGATCAGCAAGAGCGCCAGGAGGAGTGCATCCAGCCTGCGCGGCGATGGGATAGCAGGAGTCGGCCCTCGCTCGTTCATGGCGTACCTCACACGGAAAGATCGCCGCATTATAGCGTAAGGCTCCCCAGGGCCGCAATTACGTGGGTCGTCGATTCCCACACGCCCGGCCAGGCCCCGGCGCTCCAGGAGCGAACACAACCATCCCGATGAAAGTGAGGAGTGATCCACCGTGCGCGGCGCCGTAACCCTTGTGGTGGTGACCCTGATGCTCGCCGGAGTGGCGATCGGCGCTTACGTGGCCACCGACCGGCTTCTGGCATCCGCATACGCGCCCCGGCCTCCCCTGGTCAGCCTAGACCTGGAGCCGGGCGAGAACGGCCCTCCTCTGGCCAAACGCCTGGTGGTCGTCGTGGTGGATGGCTGGCGCAGCGATACGCTCTCCGCCATGCCATTTACCGATGAGCTGTGGGCGAGAAGCGCCAGCGCCGTGCTGCGCCTGACGCCGCCCGCCAACGCCACGGCGGGCTGGTACACCCTCCTCACCGGCGCCACACCCGAGCTGCTGGGCATGCCCCTGCTCCCCAGCGCCGACTGGCCCGGCCCGCCGCTCCCGCCGGGATCCCTGCTGGCCATGGCGGTGGCAGCCGGGCGCCCCTGTGCGATCGCGGACCACGCGACGTGGCAATCCCGCTATCCGGGCGACTGGTGCGCAGCCCGCCTGTTCGTCCCAGGGGAGAGCGCCACCGCCGACGCCCAGATCGCCGCAGGCGCCCAGGACATGGAGCAGGGCCAGCCAGCGCTGATGCTCGTCCACTTCCGCCACCTGGCCGACATGGGGCGACGCTACGGGGCGACAGGCACTCGCTACCGGCAGGCCGCCCAAACGCTGGATGCCATGATCCGCCAGGTCGTGGAGCCGGCCCTGGCGAATGGGGCCGCGGTGGCGGTGATCGGGAGCCACGGGCTGAGCGACGGGGGGAGGATCGGCGGGGCGGAGGCGGCGATCACACAAGTGCCCTTCTTCCTGATGGGGCCGGGAGTGGTCCCCGGCGGCTATGGCACCATCGACGACGTGGACGTTGCCCCTACCCTGGCTGCGCTCATCGGATTGCCCGCGCCCGCGCTGGCCCAGGGTCACGTGCGCTATGACATGCTCGCGGGCGACGCCCTATGGCAAACCGGGCGACAACTGCGCATGGCGACCCAACGTGTAAAGCTGGCGGAACGATACCTGGCCACCCTCGCCTCCCGACAAAACGCCCTGGCTGACCTCCCGCCGAGGATCGCTCAGGCGGAGACGTCGTTTCAGTCCGGAGACGCGGAGGCGGCCCGGCAATCGGCCAGCGGCGTGTTGAGGGAAGCCGACGAGGCGATGCGGGAGGGAAGGGCGAGGCGACTGGCAACCGCTCGCGAGATCCGGCTGGCGCTGGCCGCGATCGTCCTCCTCCTGTGGGAGCTCATCTGGCTGCTCTGGCAACGCCGTCGGATCCCGCGAGTGGCCGGGGCCGCGCTCCTCGGCGTTCTGGCCACCCATCTCGCGTTCTGGATCAGCGGTGGTCGCTACTCGCTATCGAGCGTGGGACAGGTGGAGGACTTCCTGATGGCCGCGCTGTGGCAGGCCGGGATAGGCACGATCGTGGCGGCCTGTATGCTGGCCATCTGGCGGATATGGCGCGCGGATCGCGACTCGAACGCGGCTCAAGAGCTCCTGGGAACGGCCTGGGCCATGATCGGCGCGTGGGCGATCCCGGTAGCCGTCGGCTATGGCCTGCACGGGGCGACGATCTCCTGGCACACCCCCAACGTCACCGCCCTCTTCTGGCATCTATGGGGGCTAACCCAGCTCTGGTCGATCCCCCTGTTCGCCATCCCCATCACATGGCTGTTCGCCCTGGGAAGCGTCCTGACGCGGCGCGCATCACTCCGAGATGAGGGGTGACGGATGGGAGGTGGCATCCGGCCATCAGCAATTGATACCATCAGAACGTGTCTGAAAAACACACCACGAAGCCACGAAGACACCAAGAAGAGCATAAAAATATCGAGGTTGCTTCTTACACTCGTGGGCTCTCCATAGTGCACTTCCGCCTTCTCTATCTTAGGGTCTCAGTGCCTTAGTGGTTCCCATCGCATTTTTCGGACACACTCTCAGAGGAGCGGCCTCCCCTCCCCGGCCTTTGAAAAAGCCCTGTTAACGCCCAAACAACGCTTCTCTCCCGCACCCAATTGTGGTACAATTAAATGGATAAACGAGCCGCTTTGAACCCAAACGGCGGTGCCACGTATGGACACAGAACAGATCCTGGAACGCCTGAAGGGCTTCCGCCTCTTTCAGGGCCTCCCGGACGAGGTGCTGCAGGAGATCGCCGAGGTCGGGGAGGTGGTCAAGGAAGCCGGCGGGCGACGCCTGTTCACACAAGGAGATCCCGCCCTTGCGGCGTTCTTCCTCCTGGACGGTGAGGTGGTCGTCTGGAGGATGGACCCGGGAGGCAGGGAGATCTTCCGCCGCACGGTGAGGGCCGGCCAGGCCTTCGGCTTCCGCAGCCTCCTGAAGGGGGATGTGCGGCTCTCCACGGCGGAGACGGTGCGCCCCAGCACATTGCTACGCCTGCCAGCCTCTGATTTCGCCCGTCTGCAGGCGAAATACCCGGAGATCGTCGAGCGGCTGCTGAGACCGGACATCGTGCGCCGGCTGCGCGCCATGCCGCTCCTGGGCAGCCTGACAGACGAACAATTGCGCTGGGTCGTGGACCTGTTCGAGCGCCTGGACGCGGAGCCCGGCGAGATGATCCTTTCCCCTCCCCGAAGCACGACCAAGGTCGGCCCCTCCTCCACAGACCGACGCCCCCCACAGCTGGCCCTCTACCTGATCGACCAGGGGCAGGTCGCGATCCATGGGAGGGCGGCCGGACACATGGTGCTCACAGCCGGGCACTACTTCGGCAGCCACAGAGCGCTGGGGGTGCGCTACGCCCAGACGGCTCGGGCCGTCACGAGGGCCACCCTCTATGGCCTGACCCATGAGGACTTCGACTGGCTGCGTTCTGCCTTCCCGGGCGTGCAGGAGATCCTGAATCGGCCGCCAGATATCATCCGGCGCCTGCACGAGGTGAGGCTGTTCTCTCGGCTGTCCCCCGCGGAGCTGGAGGCTCTGGCTGGATATGTGTGCTGGGACCACTATCCGGCCTACAGAACGGTGACGCAGCAGGGCGATCCCGGCGACGCGTTCTACATCCTCGACCGCGGGGAGGCGGTCCTGCGCGTGGCGGACGAGGACGGGCGAGAGCAGCTGCGCAACTACCTGGTCGAGGGCAACGCCTTCGGCGAGACCTCGCTGATCCTGAAGGACACCCGCGATGCCACCGTGGAGTCGCTCACGCCGACCGATTGGCTGGTCCTCCACCACGACGACTTCAGGCGCTTCCTGGAGGGACATCCGGACGCGGAGCGGAAGCTGGTCCTCCGTGAGGAGACGAGGGAGAAGATCCGACACAGAGCGAAGATGCGCGAGGAGGGGGAGGAGACCATACTGTTCCGCACCAGGCGTCACTGGTGGTCCCTCGTCAAGCGGATCGCGTTCGCCTCGTTGATCTTCGTCGGCCTGCTGATCCTCCTGGGCGTCGCCTTCGGGCTACACGCGGAGCCCGCATTCGAGCTGGCCGTCCTCCTGGGGACGATCATTCTGCTGGGCTACATCATCTGGCATGTCATCGACTGGAACAACGACTGGCTGATCGTCACCACGCGGCGGATCATCCACCAGGAGCGCGTGATCCTGGTCTCGGAACGTCGCATTGGCGCCCCGCTGGAGAAGATCCAGGACATCAGCGTGATCCGATACCTGTGGGCGAACCTGCTGGGATACGGGCATCTCATCATCCAGACCGCGGCCACAGAGGGCCGGATCGAATTCCGCTATGTGCCTAACCCGGAGGCGATACGGGAGCTGATCCAGGAGCGCAGGGCGCGAGCCCTCGCCGGGGCCAGGGCGGCGGGTTGGAAGCGCATCCGCCGTGAGCTGGAGGAGCGATTGGATCTGGGGATCCCGCCGGTGACGCCCTCCTCGGCCATACCACAGGAGCCGCCATCGTCTGAGGAGCAGCCTCAGAGAAAGCCCTGGTGGCGCCGGTGGCGCCCGCGACTCCGCATCTTCGCCGTGCGCGAGGAGGTGGGGGACCAGGTCATCTGGCGCAAGCATCCGGTGAACCTGCTTATGAGGATCTCCCGGCCGCTGATCACGCTGATCGCCGTGTCCGTGGTGGGCTGGCTTCTGTATCGCTTCGGGGGGATGCTGCCCATCGGCCAGTCCATGGCGGGGCTGTGGTTTGGGGTGATCCTGCTGGAGATGCTGGCGGCGATGTGGCTGCTGTGGGAATACGAGGACTGGCGCAATGACCAGTACATCGTGACCAGCGACCGCATCATCGACATCGAGAGGAAGCCCCTCTTCTTCGCCGAGGATCGGCGGGAGGCCGGCCTGGGCATGATCCAAAACGTCACGTCGGACATCCCCAATCCGATCGCCTACATCCTGGGATACGGGAACGTCACCATCGAGACGGCCGCCGAGATGGGCATGTTCGACTTCGTCTTCGTCCCCAACCCTCGTGAGGTGCAGGCGGAGATCCTGCGCCGGGTGGAGGCATTCCGGGCGCGACAGGCGGCCCGAGAACGCGCACAACGGCACGCAGAGATGGCCGCCTGGTTCGAGATGTACAATCAACTGCAACGCGAGCAGCCCGGGTAAATCAGAGCCCCTCCGGGAACATTCACCCTTCTGCCCCCACCCGCTCGAGCCCGGCCGGAACTCTCAGAGCGCGTCTGAAAATTTACCGGCAAGATGTCTGAGGGGTCTCCCTCAACGACCAGCTCCACAGGGGGAAGTGTGGAGGGGAGGTCCCCTCCACGAAAATCCCACTTTTCCGGCCTGTACCTGCCTCTCTCGGCCCTTCCCGAAGGACTCAGGCCGAGGCCAGGCAGGTCGAAGGCAGAAGCAACGGCATTTCTCAGACACACTCTTAGGGTCTTAGTGCCTTGGTGGTTCCTATCGCACTTTTCAGACACACGCTCAGCATCGCCATCTTCCACCACACCCCCCCCGAAACGGCCACGAAAAAAGCCCCGCCGGCCGGCGGGGCTTCGTTATGGAACCCAACGCTATCGCTGGCGCCGTCGCCGGAGCCAATGGATCAGCAAGAGCAACAACACGAATGGGATGGCGATCAGGGTCAAGATGGGCACAACGAACACGACAATCCAGATGATCAAATCGACCAGGCGCTCCAACGCGCGAACCAGCGCGCGGAACGCGCTACGTAAGGTCTGTAAAGGGCGCCAGCCGGGCTCGATCACCGGCTGGGAGAGCGCGTCCGGGATCAGCTCGATGGTGATGGTGGCCAACGCCACCAAATTGTCCAGATATTGCTGACGTCCCTTCAGCCGCTCGATCTCCTCCCGCACCTCCGTCAGGCGGCGATGGACGCTCAGGATATCCTCCGCGGTGGCGTTGGGCCGCTCTCGAACCTCTCGCAGCAAAGCCAGGAGCTCCTGCTCCGTGGCCTCCAGGTTGCGCAATCGACTCTCGATGTCAGTGTACTCCGCCGTCACGTCCTCGGTGGAAGTCTGCTCATGCTCCACCCGCACGGCCATGTCCTTGATCTGCTCCAACACGCGGTCCAGCTCGGATACCGGCACGCGCACGGTCACGCTGGCCTGCATCTGCTCGCCGACGCGGTAGGCGTTGGACTCGGAAACGTATCCGCCCACTTCCTCGACCAATCGGCGGATCTCCTCCATGGCCGCCATGGTGTCCTGAACGATGAGACTCAGGCTGGCGCGCCTGACGATCATGCGAGGCATAGGGCCCAGATCCTGGCCCGACGCGGCCGTCTTCTCGGCGATCATCTCGCCTTCGGCCACCATCGCACCACCGGCCGGGGCCGCGGGCGAGGCCTCTTGCACAGCCGGGGCCGGCGCCCGGAATCTCTCAACCTCCCGGGAAGACGCGCAGGAGATCAACAAGAAAAGGGCTACGCCCAACAGCAGAATCGCGCGTCTCATGATCCCCTCCTGTTCGCCGCACGGATCGAAAGCGACAAGATCACGCTTCAGAGACGCCGCGCCCGGTCGCCAGGTTCCCTCACCAGCCATAGGACAGGCGGGCGATCAACCGCTCGGGCAGCCCGGCCTCGCGCATCTTCGCCTGGGTGAGCTCAATGGGATACGGCAATCGGCGATAGAGCCAGATGTCGTCTTCCGTGTCCAGCAACGCATAGCTGGCCCGGGGGTCGCTATCCCGTGGCTGCCCCACGCTGCCGGGGTTCAAGATCAACCGATGGGGGCCCTCCAACCGGATGAACTGGTCCTGGGCGGGGATCAACGCCTGGCAACGCTGGCCTTCCTCCTCTCCCTCGGCCAGCCGGTAGATCACGGGAACATGCGTATGTCCCACCAGGCAATAGGGGGTGGAGAAGTAAGCGAAGTTGCTCTGAGCGATACTGGGGGTGAGGATATACTCCCAAATCGGTCCCCGGGGGCTGCCATGGGTGATCGTATACCGCCCGAGCACCTGAGGATCATCTGGAAGCCCCTCCAGCCATACCCGATGACGGGCGGTCAGCTCCGCCCGGGTCCACTCCACCGCGCGGCGGGCCTCCGGGTTGAAATCGTCCACGCTCAAGCGCTCCAGGGCCGCCCAATCGTGATTGCCCGCCACACACACGAGCCTGCCGGGGAGGTTTCCCAAACGCTCGATGCACTCGTTGGGGTCCGGCCCGTAGCCGACGATGTCGCCCAGGCACCAAGTCTCATCATAGCCCAGCTCCTGAGCATCCGCCAACACGGCCTCCAGGGCAGCCAGATTCGCATGGATATCGGACAGGACCAGCACGCGCATGGACACCCTCCACGACGTAAAGTAAGGAGATCATACCACAACCCCAGCCGATCTGCCAGGTGTTTTCAGCAGCGAGCTTGAGAAAGCCCCGTATGGCCCCCTAGGGCGCTTGCCAGACCGGCCGAGTGGCGCGAGAATGGGGTAGGAGGGCGCGTCGTATGCAGTCAGCCAATTTCTGTCCGCAATGCGGAACCCGCCTGGAGAGACGGGAGGTCGGCGATCGCGTTCGCCCGGTATGTCCCGCCTGTGGCTTCATCTATTACATGAACCCGGTGGTGGCCGCCGGGACCCTGGTGGAACAGGACGGGCGCATCGTCCTGGTCCGACGCGGGGTGGAGCCGGGGAAGGGGCTGTGGGGGCTCCCAGCGGGCTACGTGGAGGCCGATGAGAGCGCCGAAGAGGCGGCTATCCGGGAGACCCGGGAGGAAAGCGGGCTGGAGGTGGAGCTGGACGGGCTGATCGGCGTGTACTCGTTCGGCAAGGATACCGGATCACGGGGCGTGTTGATCCTCTACGCCGCGCACGTGGTGGGCGGGACGCTCCATGCGGGAGACGATGCGACCGAGGTGGCCTGGTTCGCGCCGGACTCGCTCCCACCGGATGACCAGATCGCGTTCTGGACCCACCGACAGGCGCTGCGCGAATGGCAACGAGCCCGGGCGATCCGCTACAAGCTGGCCACGCCCGAGCAAGCTGCCGCCGTGCGGCAGCTCAAGCAGATGTACGACGCATCCGAACGTGAACTCCTGGTGAACGAGTCCATGCCCGATGGAGCGCTGATCGTGGCGCTGGACCGGGACGAGGTGGTCGGATACGTGGACGTGGTCATCGGGCGATCGGAGCATCAGGCCTGGCTCCGTCGCGTGTTCGTCCTGCCCAACCATCGCCGGTGGGGCATCGGAACACGGCTCATCGAGCGAGCCATCGCATTTGCCCGGGAGCACAAGATCTCACGCCTGCTGGCGGAGGTAGATCCGGGGAACGTGGGCATCGGCGCCTATCTGAAAGCGGGGTTTCGCGCTTGTGGCTTTCTCGATCCTCCCTGCCCGCAGAATGGCGCCCATCTGTGCGGCCCCGTGCTGATCCTGGCCCATGACCTCTCCTCTGACGAGGGCGAGGACACGCGCCCTTAGCCCGGCACCACCCACGCTCACGCCTCCGCCTTCACAGGGCCGCCGATCCGCCGGTCCCCGCCCGAGCCCGGCCTGGGTCACCATCTTCTCCCACATTGCATTATGTGCGAAATCACCGATCCTTTACAGTATAGGATAAATGAACGCATTGTTGACCTTCCAACCGCATTTGACGGCGCTGTATATGGGTGCTATAATGGTAATGCCGTCCACCGCCTGGGGAGCGGGTTGCCTACGGGCCCCGCATAGGTGTCCCACGATATCTGGCGTGTGCGAGCCGGGGCGTATAGATGAGTTGCCCCTGACCGCTGTCGCTCCGACCTCGCCGGACTAAGCTCCCCTCTATTGGCGTTATTCCCAGCTCGAAATCTGATCGTTTATGCCTGATCGCTGAGATATGGCTATCGTTACCATATCTCGCAGCTTCGGTCACTAAAGACTCATAGACGAGCGCGACGCGAGGGCTCGGAGCCTCTGGTGTCTAGAGTCGCGTCCGCGCGTGTATTGGGCAGGGATCGGACATCTACTCAGTCTGATTATCGCAGAGAGGTATGGAAGTGAACATCGTAGAATTGGAAACTCGGACACTGGACGAACTGCAAGAGATGGCCCGGGAGATGGGGATCACCGGCTACACTCGTCTGAAGAAGTATGATCTCATCATGCGCCTGCTGCGGGCCAACGCGGAACAGCAAGGATACATCTTCGGCGGCGGAGTATTGGAGATCGTCTCCGACGGCATCGGCTTCCTGCGCTCGGACCATCTCCTGCCCGGCCCGGAGGATGTATACGTCTCGCAATCGCAGATCCGCCGCTTTGGCCTGCGCACGGGGGACTTCGTGGTGGGGCAGGTGCGTCCCCCGAAGGAGACGGAGAAATACTACGGCCTGCTGAAGGTCGAGGCGGTCAACGGGCTCGATCCGGAGGTCTCCAAGCAACGCCCGCAATTCGAGCGGCTGACGCCCATCTTCCCCAATCAGCAGCTCAAGCTGGAGACCGAATCCAACATCCTGGCGACCCGCCTGATCGATCTGATCGCGCCGATCGGCCGGGGACAGCGCGGCCTCATCGTATCACCGCCCAAGGCAGGGAAGACCACCATCCTCAAGCGCATCGCCAACGGCATCACCACGAACTACAACGATATCCACCTCATGGTGGTCCTCATCGGCGAGCGTCCGGAGGAGGTCACGGACATGGATCGCTCGGTACAGGCCGAGGTGGTCAGCTCCACCTTCGACGAGCCGGTCCAGAATCACGTCCGGGTGGCGGAGATGGCTCTGGAGCGCGCCAAGCGCCTGGTGGAGATCAAGCGAGACGTCGTCATCCTGCTGGACTCGATCACCCGGCTGGCGCGAGCGTACAACCTGGTGGAGCCGCCCAGCGGCCGCACGCTCTCCGGCGGGATCGATCCGGCGGCGCTCTATCCGCCGAAGCGATTCTTCGGCGCCGCGCGCAACATCGAGGAGGGCGGCAGCCTGACCATCATCGCCACCTGTCTGGTGGACACCGGTAGCCGCATGGACGACGTCATCTACGAGGAGTTCAAGGGCACCGGCAACATGGAGCTCCACCTGAGCCGTCGCCTGGCGGAGCGCCGCATCTTCCCGGCCATCGACATCGAGCGGTCCGGCACACGCCGTGAGGAGCTCCTCCTGGATCAGGAGACGCTCAGCCGGGTGTGGACAATGCGTCGCATGCTGGACGCCCTGCGTCAGGCAGGCGAGGAGCCGATCATCCCCGTGCTGGAGCGCATGGCGCGCACCCGCAACAATCGCGAGTTCCTGGCCACACTGAACCGTGATCTCTCATGAGCCCACCGGCCGCCCGCCCTCGCGCCGTCATCCAGCCGACCGGCAGAGGCCATCCATCTGAGTTGACATCCCATCTCCACGGTGCTATACTCATGTCAACCGAATAACCCACGGCGGCAGAGGTACCCGACGCCCGGATGCTAGGGTCTAAGGGGGGAAGCCGGTGAGAGTCCGGCGCTGTCCCGCAACTGTAATCCTGCGCCCACCGCGGCAGCAGGAGAGCCAGGTCGCCCGCCTCTGCTGAAGTTCTCGGCCCACCTTCGAGCGAAAGGGGGGCGGGAGAGCGACAGAAGTCGCATTTCCAACCCCTTGTCGGCTCCGGCAAGGGGTTTGTAACGCTATGCGAGCTCCTCCGCCACGAAGGGTGGAGGAGCTTTTCTCATGTTGAGGGCGCCTCCGAGAGGCCCTGTCGCTCCCGCTACGGGGAGGCCCAGAGGAGCGAAGCCCCCCGGAGAGGGCTTCCCGCCGCCGTCGACCTGCCGGGCCTCGGCCAGGTCCCCGTGGAAAGGCCGAGAATGACAGGTGCGGGCTGGAAAAGAGGGGATGGCGCCGCGAGGAGACGCGAGTGGAAAAGGACGGCGTAACGCTAACGAGCGAGAATCGTATGGTGAAGCGATCATTTTGGTGGGTGGTCCTTGTCCTCGCCGCGCTGGGATGGAGCCTTCCAGTCAGCTCAGGCGAGGCGCCTCCGACCACGGCCTCCGTCCGACAGGCCGCGGTCGCCAGGGCGATCACCTGGCTGCACACCCAACAGCAGGCGGATGGCTCCTTTGGCGTGCTGACCAGCACCGCCGACGTCGTGTACGGGATCGCCCTGGCCGGCGAGGACCCGTCCGATCCCGCCTGGACGCCGGCGGGGCGCAGCCTGCTGGACGCGCTGAGGGCGCTCTCCCAGACACAGGCCACCAACGCCGGGCGCATAGGCAAAGCGCTCCGGGCGCTGGGCGCTGCCGGACAAACCACGACCGATCCCACCGTGTCGGCGCTGGTGACCAAATTGGACGCCCTTTATGACCCGTCCACCGGCCTGTATAACCCAACGCAGGGATTCTACCACGCACTGGCCGTGGAGGGGCTGGCACGGGTCGGGGCCTCTGTCCCGGCCGCGGCGATCCAGGCGCTGATCAGCCGCCAGAAGCCCGATGGTGGCTGGGGGTGGCAATTCGGCAAGCCCGAATCCGCCAGCGACGTGGATACCACCGGCCAGGTGATGCGGGCGTTGCGAGCCGCGGGCGTCCCGGCCGATCACCCGGCGATCACCAAAGCCGTAGCCTACCTGGCCGCCCGCCAACGGGAGGACGGCGGCTGGGCGTGGGGCGCGATCGCGACCACCAGCGACGGGAATGCCACGGCGATGGCCCTGGCCGGGCTGATCGCGGCCGATGTGAACCCGCTCGCCCCACCCTTTGCCAACACTCCTCCGACCGCCTTGACCTTCCTTTTGAGATTGCAGCAGCCCTCGGGGGCCTTCGCATATCTGCCCGACCAGCCCCAGGACGACTTGCTGGCCACCCTGGACATCATCCCGGCCCTAAGCCCGGGCTGGCCCGGCGATCGCTCCCTTCCCATCCGGGTACTTCTGCCCGACATCATCCGGAACCCATCCATTTCATCAGGAGGATGAGAGATGCGCACACTGCCTCGTCATCGGATCTACCTCGTAGCCGCCCTCGTGCTGCTGTTGCTGGCGGTCAGCAGCCTGGCCGTCGGCGCGGCCGACGGGACCAAACGCGTCGGCCTCGTCATCCGATACAGCGACGGCTCCGTCCACACCGAGGTCGTCACGGTTCCAGCCGACGCGACCACCTTCGAAGTACTGCAAGCGGCCAACATCAATCTGGTCTGGTCGGACTCCGGCTTCGGCCCCGCCGTCTGCAAGATCGGGAACGACGGATGCCCCGCCGACAACTGCTTCTGCGACCCGGCGCACTTCTGGGGATACTGGCATCTGAACGCCGCCGGCACGGACTGGGAGAGCTCTACCGTCGGCGTGGCGGGATACACGCCCAACGACGGCGATGTGGAAGGGTTCGCCTGGACGGGGTTCGATGCGAATTACAACCCGGTGGTCAAGCCGCCCGTGTACACCTTCGCGGAGCTGCTGGCCATGGCCCAGGCGCCGGTCCAGATACCGGAGCCGACGACGCTGTTGCTGGTGGGAGGCGGCCTGGCCGGCCTGGTCGGATATGCGCGCCGCCGCCGGAGCTGAGGGATACAGGAGCGTGACCATGAACCGATCAAGAACCTCCCTTCACCCAACGATCCGGATCGGCGCGGTCGCGCTCCTGATCCTTTTCGTCTCCCTGGTCGCCGTCGGGCCGGCCGCCACCCAGGGGGCTCCCCACCGGGTGGGCCTGGTTGTGCAATTCCCCGACCGCACGGTCACCACTTGCGTGACCTTTGATGAGCCTGAGATCTCCGGATATGAGGTGCTGGCCCGCTCCGGCCTCAACTTCAACGCCGACCTCACGTCGAACATGGGGGCGGCCATCTGCAGCATCGAAGACGTGGGCTGCACATATCCCGTACAGGATTGCTTCTGCCAGTGTCAGGGGGGAGATTGCCTCTACTGGTCCTACTGGCACCTACGGGACGGGGAGTGGGAGTACTCCCAGCTTGGCGCGGGCAACTACACCGTGCGGGATGGCGACGTGGAGGGATGGCGCTGGGGACAGGGAGAGATCAACCTCTCGGCCCAACCGCCGCCCGTGTATACCTTCGACGAGCTTTGCGCCGCGCCCACACCGACGGACACCCCCGTCCCGGTGCAGATCACGTTCACCGCGGACGACCAGGAGATCGACGAGGGCCAATGCACATGGATCCGATGGCAAGTCCAGGGAGCCCAGCAGGTCTTCCTGGATGGCGAAGTGGTGAGCCCTTCGGGAAACCGCCAGGTCTGCCCGGCGGTCAGCACCAGCTATCGTTTGCAGATCCAACACGCGACGGGGGAGCTGGAGCGCCTGGTCAGCGTGAAGGTGCGGCCGTCGGCCACGCAGCCGACGCCCACCTTCACGACCGCCTTCCAGGGGACCTCTCCCCTGCCAACGCCCACACCCACCACGGCGCTTCACACCACTTCGCCCCTGCCGACGCCAACCGTCGCGCCCACGCCAACGCCTCCCCCCACCCCCACATTCACGCCGACGCCCACGGAGGAGGCAAGCCCGACCTCCGTAGCGGAGTCCAGCCCTACGCCAGCCGTGCCCACGCCAACGCCTCTCCCGGCGGAGAGCGAAGAGGTGGAGCCCCAGGCGACTCCCACGACCAAGACCATCACGACGATGCCGCTGTCGGCCGGCGGGGCGGAGGCGAGCCCCACCGCGCCCCCGGAGGAGGCGCAACCCACCCGCGGCGACACGACGGCCGGACAGCGACCGGAGGCCGTGAGCTCGCGGGTCACCCGGTCGGAGGTCCTCCGGCTGCTGGCCTTCGGGCTGGTGGGGATCTTCAGCGCGGCCGCGTTGGGAGCCGTCAGCCTGTTCCTGCGACGCCGCGAGGGATAAAGCCCCCGACAGGAGGGAACCCGATCTTGCCTGAACCCACCCGACGAACGCCTCGCTTCCACCCTTACACCTGGCTGGCCTGGCTGGCCGCAACCGCCGCGCCCGCGCTGCTCACGCGCAACCCGATCTACCTCAGCGTGCTGCTGCTGGCCGTCGGGTTGACCTACCGCACGCTGGCCCGGGAGCATCCGGAGCATCGCGGGTGGGAGTTCCTTATCCGGCTGGCGGTCCTCCTGTGGCTGTTCACGACCCTGTTCAACGCGCTGACCGTCCACGCCGGCGCCACCGTGATCTTCCGGCTGCCCACCCGCTGGCCCGTCATCGGCGGGCCGATCACCCTGGAAGCCGCGGCATACGGCCTGGCCAGTGGGCTCAGCCTGCTGACGATCCTGGTCACGTTCATCACGTTCCACATGGCGTTGGACCCCGGACGCCTGTTACGCCTGGTGCCCGCCGCCCTCTTCCAGGCCGGCGTGGTCACCGCCATCGCCATCACCTTTGTGCCACAGATGATCCGCTCGGTCCAGGAGATCAAGGAGGCGCAGGAGATACGCGGGCACCGCTTCCGCGGTGTGCGCGACCTGCTCCCCCTGTTCATCCCGCTGCTCACCACCGCACTGGAGCGCGCCATCCAATTGGCCGAATCCATGGAAGCGCGCGGCTTTGGCGCCTCCACGCGCCGTCGAGCGAATCGCACAGCCATCGGGGCGCTCACCCTCACGCTCCTGATTCTGCTGGCGTTTGGGCTCTTCGCATACGGGTACTGGCGCGCGTACCGATTCGAGTCCGGGCTTCTCATCTCCATCGCGCTGGGCGGACTGATCGGCATCTTCTGGGCGATCGGGCGCCAGGCGCCGCGCACGCGCTACCGCCGATGGCTCTGGCGCCCATGGGACACGCTGGTGACCACGGCCAGCCTGCTGGCCGCATCGGCGATCCTGGCCACGCGCCTCATCGACCACGCGGCGCTGATCTACTACCCCTATCCACCCTTCGGCCTGCAGCCCGACATCCGACCCTGGCTGTGCGCTCTGATGCTCGTGCCCGCGCTTCCCGCGGCGGTTATCGCATACGGCCGGCACAAGGCGGCCCGGCACGAGCGGTCCGGCGACACCCGCCGCCATCCGCTGCGAGATGTGGCCGATGGCGTGGCCGGGTAGCGCTTTCCACCACCGAGGCAGAGGAGCCCAATGATCACCTTCGACGAGGTCAGCTACCAATACCCTGACACCTCGCGGCCGGTGTTGCAGAACCTGTCCCTCCGCATCGAGGAGGGGGAGTTCCTCCTGGTCATCGGCCCGTCCGGCGCGGGGAAGTCCACTTTCCTGCGCTGCATCAACGGCCTGGTGCCCCACTTCTACGGTGGCCGGTTCAGCGGGCGGATACGCGTCGCCGAGCGGGACCCAGTGGCCGTGGGGCCCCACGGCATGAGCGATCTGGTGGGATTCGTTTTTCAGGACCCCGAGGCCCAGTTCGTGGTGGACACGGTGGAGGACGAGCTGGCCTTCGCCCCGGAGAACTTCGCCCTGCCGCAGAACCTCATGCGCAAGCGGGTGGAGGAGGTGCTGGACCAGCTGGACATCGCGCGGCTCCGATACCGTCGCGTGCATTCGCTCTCCGGCGGCGAGAGACAACGGGTGGCCATCGCCGCCGTGTTAACGTTGCAGCCGCGCATCCTGGTGCTGGACGAGCCCACCTCCCAGCTCGACCCGCAGGCGGCCGAGGAGGTGCTGATCGCCGTGCGCCAGCTCAACGAGGATCTGGGGCTCACGGTGATCCTATCCGAGCATCGGCTGGAGCGCGTGGTACAGTACGCCGATCGCGTGCTGTACCTTCCCGGCCAGGGCAGCCCTCCCATCCTGGGCGACCCGGAGGAGGTGTTGGCCCAGGTCGATCTGACCCCGCCGCTGGTCACGTTGGGAAAGGCCCTGGGCTGGCAGCCGCTGCCGCTCACCATCAAGGAGGGACGGCGCTTCGCCCGCCGCCTGGGCGCCCTGGGAGAGCACGCATCGCGGGCTGTCCCGCCTTCCGAGCGTAAGGACAGCCCCATCGTGGAGGCCGGAGGCGTCTGGCACACCTACGACACAACGCCCGCGCTGGCCGATGTCTCCCTGGATGTACGCCCGGGCGAGTTCGTCGCCGTGATGGGGCGAAACGGGTCCGGGAAGACGACGCTGCTCAAACACCTCGTAGGGCTGCTGAAGCCCCACCGAGGGCGGGTCGTGGTGGCCGGACTGGATACTCGCTACGTGGATACTCACGAATTGGCCAAGCGGGTGGGATACGTGCCGCAGCATCCGGACGCGCTGCTCTTCGCCGACACGGTCGCACAAGAGCTGGCCTTCACCCGGCGCAGCCAGGGAATGCCACAGGCCCCCGACGAAGATCTCCGGCTGTTGGAGCAACTGGGCCTGGGGAGCCTGGCGGACCGGTACCCCCGCGATCTGAGCAGCGGCGAGCGACAGCGGGTGGCATTGGCCGCCGTCCTGGTCGGAGATCCCTACG
This sequence comes from Chloroflexota bacterium, assembly GCA_013152435.1. Lineage (NCBI taxonomy): Bacteria > Bacillati > Chloroflexota > Chloroflexota bacterium. Next base: position 113,444 of record JAADGJ010000106.1, read on the forward strand.
TCGTCCTCCTGGATGAGCCCACGCGAGGGCTGGACTACCCGCAAAAGGAGCGCCTTGTGGAGATCCTTCAGGCGCTGCGTGCGATGGGCAAGGCCATCATCATGGCCACCCACGATGTAGAGCTGGTCGCACGGTGCGCCGACCGGGTCGTCCTGATGGCTGAGGGGCAGATCATCGTGGACGGGCCGGCCCGGGAGGTGATGTCGGACTCGCTGGTATTCGCCTCCCAGGTCAACAAGCTGTTCCGGGATCCACGACTGGTCACGGTAGACGATGTGCTACAGGCGATCGAGCGGCGCCGGGCGGCCGAGCCAATCCCCCCGGAGATGGGACGATGAGCCGAACCCGCCGGGAGCGCTGGCTGAACGCCGGCATCCTCGTCGCCGCCACCCTGGTCGGCGTGATCGCCTTCCTGTCCCCCTTCTTTGCGACGCCGGAGCAGACCGCCGCGCAGTCGCCCATGGCCCACGCCCAGGATGCCCCCTTCGTGCTGGGCGTCCTGGTCATCATCTGCCTGGGCGCCGTGCTGGCCAACCTGACGGCTGGCGGCATGAGCGCCAAGACCACGGCCGTGCTGGGCGTGTTGACAGCCGTGAGCGCGGCCCTGCGGGCGTTGCCAGGGCCGCAGGGCTTCTCCGCCATCTTCTTCCTCCCCATCCTGGCCGGATACACCTACGGAGCGACGTTCGGATTCCTCCTGGGGACGTTGGCGCTCCTGACCTCGGCGCTCCTGGGCGGCGGCGTGGGGCCCTGGCTGCCCTATCAGATGTTCGCCTCCGGGTGGATGGGGCTTCTCAGCGCGGGGCTCCCCCGCCGATGGCTGCGCTCACGGCCTCGTCTGGAGGTCCTCATCCTGGCCATGTGGGGCTTCCTGCTGGGGCTGATCTTCGGGGCCATCATGAACCTGTGGTTCTGGCCGTTCCTCTTTCAGCCGGGCGAATCGGCGATCTACTGGCAGCCGGGCATGACGCTGGCCGAGACGGCGCGACGCTACGCCCTCTTCTATCTGGTCACCTCTCTGGGATGGGACCTGTGGCGAGCGATAGGCAACGCCGTCCTCATCCTGGTGTTCGGACGCCCCATCCTGCGGCTCCTGCGGCGCTTCCAGCGTCGCTTCCACTTCGACGTCGTCCCCACCATCGTCGGAGATCAGACGAGCGCGAGCCCGCCCGCAGCCGATCACTCCCTCCAGGCCCGCAGCCTATCCTACGGGCCACCCAACCATGGAAGGCCACATCTCCCGTATCCGCTCCAGATCGCCATCCGCCGCTCCCAGGGCCACCATGAGCGCGATGCGGGCCTTTGGCGCGTTTAGCTCCCCGGCGAAGAGGCACCCCCGTCGCCTGAGATCGCTGTAACACCCAGGGAAGCCGTACGGATCCCCCACGCGGCCCTGCGGCACTCGCGTCGCGATGACGACCGGCACACCCTGCCGCACGGCGTTCGTGATGGGCTCCAGCCAGGAGACGGGCACGCGGCCGCCCCCCATGGCCGCCAGCACGATCCCCTTTACCCCCCGTCCGATCAGATACTCGAACAGCTCCGGGGAGACGCCCGCCGCCAGCATCAGCAGGGCCACATCAGGCTCCAACCGCGGGCAGGACACCGGCCTCGGGGTGACCCGCTGAGCGATGTGAATCCCCACCGCGTCGACCACGCCCAGAGGGCCGAACTGTCCCGAGCGGAAGGTGGACAGCGCCTGCGTGTGCGTCTTCGTCACGTGACGGGCGGCGTGAATCGTATCGTCCAACACGACCAGGGTGCCCAGGCCGCGCGCCTCCGCCGAGGCGGCCACGCGAATGGCCGCGGCCAGATTCGCGGGGCCGTCGTAGGACAACTGCGAGGCGTGGCGCATGGCGCCGGTGAACACCACCGGCTTGGGGCTGTCCAGCGTCAGGTCACAAAGCGTGGCGGTCTCCTCCAGCGTGTCCGTGCCATGCGTCACCACCACGCCGTCCACATCGGGACGAGCCAGCAGCCCGGCTACAACCTCCCGGGCAGCCCACATGGTCTCTGGGGTCATGTGTGGGCCCGGGAGATTGCAGACGGCCGTGCTCTCCAACGTCACCGGCAGATCAGGCAGGAAGCGGATCAGATCCTCCGCCTCTAACGCGGGGACGCCGCCCCCCGCCTGGGGATCATAGCGCATGGCGATGGTGCCACCGGTGGTGACGATCGCCACATGAGGGGATTTCGTTCCTGTCATCGTATGCTCCTGGTCACGGTATGAAATGATCACGATGGGGGAGCTTGAGCAACCCTGCACGTAACCGTAGACGATCGTTTTTCCACATCGGCACGATTACGCGCGATGCTACCGGGGCTTTCTGCGTTCATCGAAAGGTCTGTTATAATCTGGCCACCATGGCTCAAGAGATGGAACGACTCAAGCGCGGCGCGCAGCAGATGGGCATTCCCCTCACGGAGGCCCAACTGGAGCGTTTTCAGCGCTATCGCGCGCTGCTTCTGGAATGGAACCAGCGATTCAACCTGACGGCCATCGACAGCCCGGAGCAGGTGGAGGTACGCCACTTCCTGGACTCGCTGAGCTGTCTGAGCGCGCTGGCCGAGTTGGCCGGGCACGAGGGCGCGGTGCGGCCGGGGATACCAGCGCGAGCCATCGACGTGGGCACCGGGGCCGGGCTGCCCGGGCTGGCCTTGAAGATCGTCTGGCCGGCCCTGGAACTGACACTGCTGGAGGCCACGGCCAAGAAGGTGCGGTTTCTGGAGCACGTCATCGCCGAGTTGAACTTGCAGAATGTAACCGCTATCCACGGCCGGGCGGAGGAGCTGGCCCACGAGCCGGAGCACCGGGAGGTTTATGACCTGGCGCTGGCCCGGGCGGTGGCCCCGCTGGGACCGCTCCTGGAGCTGACCCTCCCGTTTCTACGCCACCGGGGATGGCTCCTAGCCCAGAAAGGTCCGGCCGTCGCCAAGGAGGTCATGGCGGCAGAACGGGCCCTGGCGGTGCTGGGAGGGCATCTGCACCGCGTGATCCCGGTGGAGGTCCCCTATCTGGCGGAGGATCGCTTCATCGTCGCGGTGTGGAAGGAGCGCGCCACGCCGGACCGTTTCCCCCGTCGGCCGGGCGTGCCCGTGCGTAAGCCGCTATGATCCCCGAGCGTGCGCCTCCGCCATCTCCGCAGAGAGCTCCTCGATCTTCCCATCCGAGACACGCAACAGGCGAGCCTGCGCTCGAAATGCGGGGGAGAAGTCACCCCAATCCGTCGTGGTGACCACGGCCTGGGACACCCCCTCCAGGGCGCCCAGGAGCATTCGACGGCGGGTAGCGTCCAGCTCGGACATGACGTCATCCAACAGCAGCACGGGTGGCTCCCCCGTCTCCCGGGTCATCACCTGCACCTCCGCCAGCTTCAACGCCAGGGCGGCGGTACGCTGCTGCCCACGGGACCCGTACACGCGCAGATCGTGCCCGCCCACCGTGAAGCGCAAATCGTCCCGATGTGGCCCCGTCAGTGTCATGCCCGCGGCCACGTCGCGCTCCCGGCTGGCCTCCAGATGGGCCGCGAAGCGCTCCCGGAGCTCGTCCACATCCGACAAGAGGGCCACCGGATCGCGTTCAATCTCCAGGTCCAGAGGAGGCTGTCCACCCACCGGGGATGGGAGGGTGGGGTCGAAGCTGGGGAGATAGCGCAACTGCAGCCGCTCGCGCCCCTCCGTCAGCTCCTTGTGTCGCGCCCGAGCCTCCACGTCCAGATCCAAGACGAGCCGCTGGCGCTTCGCCATCAGATGCGCGCCGAGCTCCGCCAGCTGCTCGTCCCAGAACCGCAGCTGCCCCGGGGGACCGCCCTGCTCGCGCAGCGTGCGCAGCAACGCATTACGATGGGTCAGCACCTGATTGTATCGTGCCAGCGCGCGGCAATACGCCCGATCCATCTGGCAGAGGGCGACGTCCAGATAGCGCCTGCGGTGGCCGGGGGGACCCGCCACCAACTCGATGTCCTGTGGGACGAACAGCACGACGCGCAGATGCCCTACCAGGTCCAGGGCACGCCGGGCGACGCCGTTGATACGCACCTGCTTGCGGAAATTCGTCTGGCGCCCCGGGCCGTTCACCGGCACCAGGGTGATCTCCAGCTTCTCCTTCTCGTGATCGTGGGTGATCTCCGCGGCCACCCGGGCATGCGGGAGCAGATCCTCCAGGGCAAGCCAATTCACCAGCTCCCGTTCCGCCCCCGCCTGAGGCGCCCTCCCCGTCGCCAGGTAGTGAATCGCCTCCAGGAGGTTGGTCTTCCCCTGAGCGTTGGCCCCCTGGAGCAGGGTGATCCGGGAGGGGAAATCCAGCTCCAACCGGACGTAATTCCGGTAGTTCACCAAAGACAGATGGTGCAGTCGCACGGCCTTTTTCCAAGTGGAAGGTTGGATGATCACCCGCCAGCGCCACACGAAAACATGGGATACGACCCCAGCGGGTTGAGAAAGGCCCTCCGTCTCCCGGAGGGCCAAAGCGAAACCCGTGTGTGCGAGCCTCGCGAGGGATCAGCTGCTGATGTGCATGGGCATGATGACGTGCGTGAACTCCTCCGGTCCCACGCCAACCGGGCGGATCACCCCCGGAGCGCTGGACCGCGTGGTCTCCAGTGCCACCTGGGAGGTATCGATGACGCTGAGCACATCGATCAGATAGCGAGCGTTGAAGGCGATCTCGATGGGCTCCCCCTCCACCAACGCCTCGACCTCGCTCACGTTATCGCCGTACTCCTGAGAGGTCGCGGTGATGGTCAGCACGCCAGGGCGATCGGAGCTGCCCGGGGCGATCTGCAACCGCACGATGTTGGCCGCCTCCCGGGCGAACAGGTAGGCGACACGAACGGCCTTGAGGAACTCTGCCGTATCCATCACCGTGCGCGTCGTCCACGATTTGGGGATGATGGCCTCATAATCCGGGAACTGGCTATCGATCAGCTGGGAGACGACATCGACCTGCTGGAAGCCGCCCTTCTCCGCGTCGTCGGCCTTGCCTTGCAGATGGAACAGCACCTGGTTGCGGGCGCGCACGACCTGGATCTGCACGGGATGCTGGTCGTCGGCATCCCCACTGATCCGGGCGATCTCCTGCAGGGATCGCGCCGGGATGATCACCGCCAGGTTTTCGGGCACCGGCTTGCTGAGCTGGGTCAGGCGCACCGAGAGGCGAAACCCGTCGGTGGCGGCCAGGGTCAACCGATCATCCTGGAAGCGCGCATGCACGCCCGTCAGCATGGGACGGCTCTCATCCGTCGCGGCGGCAAAGGCCACCTGGTCGATCATCTTGCGCAGCGTGCCCACGGGGATCTCCACGGCATCGTTCCCCTCGGAGGTGGGAATCAGCGGGAATTCGTTCGCGTCGATTCCCTTGATGTTCGCCTCATAGCGCGCACAGCGGATGTGCAGGCTCTGAGTGCGCACGCTGAGCTCCATGTCGATCCGCTCCGCCGGCAAGGAGTTCACAAAATCGGTCAGGAGCCGGGCCGGAACGGTCGTCGAGCCCTCCTCCTGGATCTGCGCGCCGATCCAGCAACTGATCGCGATCTCCAAATCGGTGGCAGCAAGCTTCAAGCGAGCCTGATCGGTAGCCAGCAAGATGTTCCCCAGGACCGGCAGCGTGCTGCGAGGGGAAACCGCCCGGCCGACGATGGAGAGGCCTTTCGCCAGGTTCTCTTGGAGACAGGACACACGCACGGCTTGACCTCCTGCTTGTTGGGAGTACCGATGTTTGGGACGCCCCGGTACCACGCTGTTGAACAAAGGGATGTCCGGCGAGGCATGTTTCATTGTCAGGCGTGCAATGCCACAAGAAGTATACCACCGAACGCGATGGGGCACAACCTGTGTGGGGTAGGATAGCGAGATATCCTGGCCGGTTCGGCCGCCGTTAGGTGAGGATCCGACCCTGATGGCGATGGTCCTCGCGCTATCGTGAGCAGGACACAGGGTAAAACGATCGGCGCCCCATGATGCAGTGACGGGGCGCCGATCGATGCAGGCGGGAGGCCGGAGAACATCAGTTGGTGATGGTCAATGTCACAGGCTCCGTCGCATACAGCCAATATCCCCAGCCAGGCGACATGGTGTCCAGCGTGCTCTGCCCGGGGTTGGAGGGCTGATAGGACAGCCACTGATCGGTAGTGCCATCGTACGTGTATACCGCGGTGTACTTTCCAGCGATCGACGCCAGGGTGTCGGTGATCGGCCGGCTGGTCAGGGAAGGATAGCCGATCAGATTCCAGCCCGAACACAACGGGATCGAAGTGCTGGCCGGCTCGGCGCCACTGGCCTGCAACACGGCATCGGCCCCCGTGATCCGGATCCAGATCCCCCGGGTACGATCCAGCGAGGAGAGATTGGAGACATAGCTCGGCAGCCCCACGCCATAGCGTTGCCAGCTCTCCGTGCAACCATCGTACGTGACGACCACGTCATACTTGCCCGCCAGGGAGCTCAAGGCGGTCGTCACCGGCGTGCCCGGCTCGGCCAGCGGGAGCGAGATGAGCTGCCAGCCCAGGGGCAGCGACCGCTGCATGCTCAACGGGGTCGCCGTGGGCGTCACGGTGGGCGTGGGCGTAAGCGTCGGCGTGGCCGTGGGAGTAGGGGTCGCGGTCGATGTCGGCGTGGCCGTGGGGGTCACCGTGGGCGTCGGGGTGAGGGTGGGCGTAGGCGAGGGCGTCGCGGTGGCCGTGGGCGTGGGTGTAGGCGTCGCCGTCGGCTCAGGCGGGGCAGCCATGGCGTACTGGCCAAACGTGGTGATCCCGGTCGCCGTGATCTTATTGTAGATGGTATCCAGCGTTTGGGATCCCACCAATTGCCACGCGGACGAAGCATCCGGCCGCCAATACAGCTGCAATCCCGATTCCACCAACCCCGCGATCTCGCCGTTGGCGTAGTAGAAGATAAGCGTGGCCACGAAGTCCGTCTTGGTCGTGGTGATCTCCCACCAGACGGCCGCGGCGTTGGCGAGGTCAGCCGGCACCTCGCGATGTTTGACCACGGTCACATCGCCGGCCGTCCCGGACGAGAAGTCGATCTGTACATTGGTGCTCCCGAAGTCCGTACGGGGAGTATCGCCCCCGGGGATGGTCTGCGTCTGGCTGGCCACGGTCGTCCCATAGGAGGAGAGCAACAGATACGCCTGGCCGGCGCCATCAAAGGACTCATGATCCTCATCCGCGCCCACCAGGAAGTCATCGAAGCTATCGCCGTCCACGTCGCCCACCATGGCCAGGGAGGCGCCCGCCCGACTCCCCACGCGCTCGCCCCAGAAGGAGGCGTCCGCGTTGGCCAGGCTGACGTTCGCCGCCCATCCGGAGGTCTTGCCCAGGATCAGGTACGCCTGCCCGGCCCCCTCGTCGGCCTCCCAGTTCTCCGGCGCGCCGATGAGGAAGTCATCCAGCCCGTCGCCGTTCACATCGCCGCCGCCGGCCAGCGCGGACCCGGCCGTGTCCCAGAAATCCTCGCCGACGTAGCTACCAGCGGCCACCGTGGCCAGGCTTTGATTGACCCCCCAGCCGGTGGCTTTGCCCAGGATGAGATAGATCCGGCCGGCGCCCTCAGGCACCGTCACCCCATCCCCATAGCCGGTGGCGCCGATCAGAAGGTCATCGAACCCATCGCCGTTCACATCCCCCGCGCCGGCCACAGGAAGGCCGGCCGCCTCATCCTGGGTCGCGCCGAGGAACGACGCGTCCGCATTGGCCAGGCTGACGTTCCGCTCCCAACCGCTCGTCTTGCCCAGGATCAGATACACCTTCCCCGCGCCGCTGAAGGCATCGCTGTTCTTCCAGGCGCCGATGAGGAAGTCATCCAACCCATCGCCATTCACGTCGCCCACACCGGCCACGGACTGCCCAGCCAGATCCCCCGCGTTCTCGCCGATGAAGGACGCGTCGGCGTTGGCCAAGCTGGTATCCATCGCCCACCCGGAGGTCTTGCCCAGGATCAGATATACCTTTCCAGCCGATCCACCATAGGTCGGTGCGGCGATCAGGAAGTCGGCAAGTCCATCTCCGTTCACGTCCCCGGCCGGGGCGACGTCGAACCCGGCGCTATCCCCGAGATTCTCCCCCCAGAACGACGCGTCCGCCGTCGACAGGCTCACATCTCGAGCCCAGCCACTGGCGCGACCGAAGATGAGGTACGCCTGTCCGGCCCCAGCCCCGGCCTCGCCATTGCTGGGAGCGCCGATCAGGAAATCGTCAAACCCGTCGCCATTCACGTCGCCCACGCCGGCCACGCTGGAGCCAGCCGCGTCGCTGGCCTGCTCGCCCAGGAATGAGGCGTCTGCGGCGGACAGGGAGAGGTCCTGCACCCACCCGGCGTCCTTGCCCAGGAACAGGTACACCTGCCCCGCGTCCGCGGCGCTCTCATCGTTCCCCGGCGCGGCGATCAGGAAGTCCGCGTAGCCATCTCCGTTCACATCCCCCGCCGCGGAGACGTCCGTCGCGGCGGCGTCGTTCAGGGCCTCGCCCCAGAAGGAGGCGCTGGCGCCTCCCAACGGCGTGTCGGGGGTATAATCGGCGATCACCATCGTCACGAATAAGCCAAGCAGCACAATGGCTGCGATCAGTTTCCGTATCATGAAGCCTCCTCCGGCAACCCTCCCGTGGTATTCGCCCTCGTCCCATTCGTGAGATCCCTGCCCCCGAATCGCGCACGTGAACGAACCCTCTGGCGATCCCCCGGCATGGACCCGGGAAACCGCCCAATCCCTCCTGCGGAGCGCGGGTATACACCCCGCCCTCCTCCTCCCAAGATAGGCAAAGCAGCCCCTAACCTCAATAGGTTATTCTGGCTACAGCATACCCCTGCATACGCCCTCGTTCCTCATTTTAGCATAAACGACTTTCCATCGACTCACGTCCACCTGGAGCCTGGGAGCTCCTCAGCCCGGGACCGGCTCTCTCCCGATCCGAATCGGACGGATAAGGCCGGGCGAGGCGGGTAAGGGACGGGAACAAGCGAATGCCCTTCGAGGGGTTGCGCCCCCCAAGGCTCCTCGCCGTATCTCCACCGAAAAGACGCACTTTCCTCAAGGACAAATGATTGACGCCGACCTGTATCTACGGTATACTTGATTCCGAAGCGAGGCCGGGCTGTAGGGCTCTCGAAAACCCTGACGGACCAGGGGGAACCGGGTGGCCGCTATGACAGCTTCTTCTGCCACACTCCCACGCGGTGGTCGCAAGCACTTCCGATGGCTGGCGATACAAGAGCAGATCACCGGCTATCTCTTCATCCTGCCGGCTGTCCTGCTCATCACGATCTTCGGCCTGTTCCCCATCGGTTATGCCTTCTATATGAGCCTGCACCGATGGCGCGTGCGCAAGGGCGGCTTCATCGGCCTCGCCAATTACGAAAAGGCCATCGGGGACTGGACCGGCGCGCTGATCTGGATAGCCGGATTCGCCTTACTGGCCCTGGCCTACTACGTGTGGAACAACGCCTTTAAGGAGGAGAGCGATCGCAGGCTGATCGCGAAGCTCCTCGCCGCGCTGATCCTGATCGCGGCCGGGCTCGCCATCTCCTCGGGATGGGAGCGCATGCTGGAGGCCGGCGACGAGGATTTCCTGAACTCGCTGCGCATCACCCTCTACTACGCGCTGGGGACGGTGCCGGTTGAGATCGGGCTGGCCTTGCTGCTGGCCTACATCCTCTTCCAGCAGATCCGGGGGCAGGAACTCTTCCGAATGATCTACTTCCTGCCCTATATCACCCCGGTGGTAGCCACGGCGGTGGTGTTCCGCACGATCTTCAGCCCCCGAGAGACATCGCTGATCAATCAGCTCCTTTCCCTTGTGGGGCTGGGACCATACAAATGGCTCTTCGAGCCCAAGCCGTTCACACAGGTGATGTTCGGATGGAGCCTGGAAGGGTTCCTGGCAGGGCCCAGCATGGCCCTGGTGTCCATCATCTTCTACGGGATCTGGACTTACGTGGGCTATAACACCGTCATCTTCCTGGCAGGCCTGGGATCGATCCCCAGCGAGCTCTACGAGGCGGCTGAGATCGACGGCGCCAACGGCTGGCAGCTATTCCGTCACATCACATTGCCCCTCCTCTCCCCCGTCACGTTCTACCTGTCCCTGATCGCCTTCATCGGCACCTTCAAGGCCTTCAATCACATCTACGTGATGCGGATGCCTTCCGCACAGGGCACGGTGGACACGGCCAGCGTCACGATCTTCGATACCTTCTACAAGGCCAACCAATACGGCTATGCCACGGCGGAGGCCTTCCTCCTGTTCCTGGTGATCCTGGGACTGACGCTGGCCCAAAACAAGGTGTTCGGCGAGAGGGTCTTCTATGGCTGATACCGTCCAGCCCCTGGAGGAGGCGCCCGGCCGGCTGGTCCCCGTGAGCATGCGGCGCCATGCGCCGCGCGTGCGGCCGATGCGGCTCGTGCTGTATGGCATCCTGATCCTCGGCGCCGTGGTGGCCATCGTCCCCTTCTTCTGGATGGTATCCACCTCCCTGATGACCCTGGGCGAGACGATCAACCGCCAGTGGCTCCCCAAGAAGCCCCAATTCGACAACTACGTGGAGGCGTGGACCGAGGCGAAGTTCGCCAAATACTTCGTCAATAGCGTCATCATCACCCTCACGACGCTGGCCGGCCTGCTGACCACGTCGATTCTGGCCGGATACGCGTTCGCTCGCATCCGCTTCTGGGGACGGGAGGCCATCTTCGCCATCCTGCTGAGCACGATGATGATCCCAGACTCGGTGACGATGATCCCCAACTTCCTCATCATCCGGGGGAACATCGTCCCCCTGCCCGGAGGGTCCTGGCTGAACAGCCTGCCCGGGCTGACCGTGCCCTTCATGGCCAACGCCTTCAGCATCTTCCTGCTGCGCCAGTTCTTCGCCCAGATCCCCTGGGAGCTGTGGGACGCGGCCCGCATGGACGGGGCGGGCCACCTGCGCTTCCTGATCCGTATCGTGCTCCCCATCAGCAAGGCGCCGGTGCTGACCGTGCTCATCTTCGGGTTCATCGGGGCCTGGAACGCCTTCCTGTGGCCCTTGCTGATCACCACCCGGGACACCTGGCGCCCCCTGATGGTGGGCCTGTGGAGCTTCGTGACAGAGGCGGGACCGGAGACCCACCTGCAGATGGCCGGCGCGGTGATCACGATCTTCCCCGTGCTGATCCTATACTTCCTGACCCAGCGACAGTTCACGGAGGGCATCGCCACATCGGGGTTGAAGGGATGAGCGCCGACGACCTCGCATGCGAACCGCTTAGCCGAACCGACGCGCGATCGGAAGCAGTGCCGCCCACGCCCACGGCGAGCATTGCGATTCAGCGAGTCGGTGATTCCGGAGAGGTTGCACCATATCCCATTACATTACGGAAAGGAGAGATAAGATGAGAGGGAAACGTGTGTGGTTGCTGGTCGTTCTAACGGTCGCTGCACTGGTCCTGACGGCCTGCCCACAGGCAGCACCTGCGCAGCCGGCTGAGGCGCCGGCCGAGAAGCCCGCCGCGGAGGCCCCGGCCAAGGAGGCCGCCCCCGAAGGGCCAGAGGATCCCTGGGCCGACGTAGACCCCAGCGGCCAGACCATTATCTTCTGGCATCAGCACTCCCGGCAGCGCGAGGAAGCCCTGAACGAGATCATCCAGGAGTTCAACGACACCAACGAGTACAACATCACGGTGGTTGCCGAATACCAGGGGCACTACGGCGACATCTTCAACAAGATGTTGGCCGTCCTGAACACCGAGGACGTGCCCGACCTGGTGGTGGCCTACCAGAACCAGGCGGCCACATACCAGCTGGCGGACGCCCTGGTGGACATGACCTCCCTGGTTGAAAGCCCCAAGTGGGGGCTGACGGAGGAGGAGAAGGCCGATTTCTTCCCCGCCTTCTTCAAGCAGGACATCTTCCCCACCTTCGGCAACGCGCGCCTGGGCTTCCCGCCCAACCGCTCCATGGAGGTGATGTACTACAACATCGAGTGGCTGAAGGAGCTGGGATACGATGGGCCGCCCACCACGCCGGATGAGTTCAAGGAGATGGCCTGCAAGGCGGTGCAGCAGCCCTTCAGCAAGGCGACAGCGGAAGGCAGCATGGGCTATGAGCTGAGCATCGACGCCTCGCGCTTCGCCAGCTGGACCTTCGCCTTCGGCGGCGACATCTTCGACTACGAGAAGAACCAGTACACCTACAACAGCGAGGCGGCCATCGCGGCCATGAACTTCATCCAGGACCTGTTCAACAACGGGTGCGCCAGCGTGGTGACGGAGCGCTACGGCGACCAGACGGACTTCGGCGCGGGCCGCCTGCTCTTCACGGTGGGCTCCAGCTCCGGGCTGCCCTACTACCGCGCGGCCGTGGGCGAGGGCGCCCAATTCGACTGGAGCGTGGCGGCCATCCCCCATGTGACGCCCGATCCGGTCATGAACATCTACGGCGCCAGCGTCAGCATGCCCAAGACCACGCCGGAGCGCGAGCTGGCCACGTGGATCTTCGTCAAGTACTTCACCAGCCCCGACGTACAGGCCAAGTGGGCCATGGTCAGCAACTACTTCCCCGTGCGCAAGAGCGCGGCGGAGAAGCTGACGGACTACTTCGAGGCCAACCCGGCCTACAAGACGGCCTTTGAGCTGCTGCCCTACGGCAAGTACGAGCCGCCCGTCCCGGGCTATGACTTCGTGCGGGACAAGGTGCGGGAGGCCATGGCGGCCATCGCCGACGGGGCCGATGTGCAGAGCACCCTCGATCAGCTGACCGAGGAGGCCAACCAGATCCTGGCCGAGCAGATGGCAGAGCTCAAATAACCAGGGCAGGTGATCATCGCACGCGAAAGGGCGGCGCTTCCAGCGCCGCCCTTTTCTCATCCCACGACTCGCCCGCCTCACCGGCCGCGATACGCCCTCCAACCGGCCTCAAACGACGAGGCGTCCACGGTCAGCGATCGGCTAAGGGCGGTGTCCAGATCGATCGACTCGCCCAGCGCGCGCAACAGGGCCGAGAAGGCGTCCGGCCCCCACGTGGCGGCGATATACGCGGCCGCATCCCGCGCCCGACGCCGGGCCAACACATCGCTGGGGTCCGCCTGTAACGAGCGGCCCACGCTCTCCAGGGAGGCCCAGGACAGCGCCGTATTGGGCACCACCTGAGGGGCCGCCAACCACTCCGCGATCCCCACGGCCAGCGCCCAGGCGGCATCCACGTAGGACGCGGATCCCACCAGAGGCCCCAGCCGCGTGCGCACCATGGCCTCCGCGATGTGATGGCGGACCATATCCTCCCACGCATCGGGCGTCTCACCTCGTTCCCCCACGCCACTCCAGGAGGGGGAGGGGGCTCGAACCTGCAGGTCAGGGCCCTCGGGGCTGAACACCTCCGCGGAACGGGGCCAATCCCTCGACGACCGCACCACCTCCAGCCGCGGCCACGAAAGCGGCGCATCCCCCGCATAATGCGCCTGTAACCTCTCCCGCACGATCTCCTGGGCCAGGGGAAGAGGAAGCGGACTCAGCACGAGGATCGTAGGCCCCTCCGGAAGACGGAGCTGCAACAGGGAGGGCGCCGGCTGCACGGCCTGGTGCAATCGCATGTACGCCACACTGGCCGGGGGACCCACATCCAGCGGATTCGCGGAAAGCTCCAGGACGACTCGGCATGTCCCGCCGGCACCATCCAACAGGCGGCAGCCGTTCGTCACGAAACGATCGAGCTGGGGAACCGTCCCTTCCACCGCCTGGGCATCCAGCGCCCGATAGCGAACGATCACATGCTCCGCCGACGACTGCGCGGGTTCCCCCCAGGCGGATACATCGGGGGAGGCGATGAACCATCGCCCCCGACGCAAGGCGAAGTCGAACCGGGCCATTACCGGGTCCACATCGGTCTGCATCAGCACCCACGCCCAGGCGCGATCCCCCTCCAGGGTCACATCCAAGAGCTCGACGGGCAACATGGGCGGAGAAGGGGATTTCTGAAGCGCCTCGAACCAGGCGGTCTGATACGCACGCCACACACCATCCCCGGGATCCATCAGGGCCATGAACCCCTCTCGATCCCCCTGCTCGATATACAGGCGTAGCTCGGCGATCACCGCGTCCAGATCGGACAGCAAGGCCCGCCGCGCCTGCACATATCGCCAGCCGATCCCGACGGCCATGCCCGCTCCAAATGCCAACAGCAACAGCAGGGCCATCCACGACCAGCGAAAGCCCGAGGGGCGTGATCCCCCCTCCGACTCCAGGGCGATCGTCGTACGACCTTCGTCATCGCCGGTCTGCCACTCCAGCCGGATGCTCATGAACACCCCTATCCCTGAGATGTGCGCAATGACACGTCACCGGCCCGGATCACTTCCATCACGCCATCGGCACACTCCAACAGCAACGCCCCCTCCTCATCCACGCCCCGGGCGACGCCGACGAAAGCGCCTCGGGGCGTGGTCACCTGAACCTCCCGCCCCATCCACAGCAGACGCTCCAGCCAGGCGGCGCGGCAGGAGCCACCCGCCAACACCTCCTGGTAGTGGGCCTCGAAGCGGCTCAGGATCGCCACCAACAAGGCGCCCCGGTCCGGGGCATGCCCCGCCACCTCATGGAGGGAAACGGCCTGCCCCTGCAAGTCCGGCAGCCCGGCGAAATCCACCGACACGTTGATGCCGATACCCACGATGGCTCGCTCTACAACCTGGCCGTTCGCGGCCAGCCGGGCCTCCAGCAGGATCCCCCCCACCTTCCGCTCGCGCACGTAGAGGTCATTCGGCCATTTCAGCGCGACGGAGACCGGACACACGGCCTCGACGGCCTCCGCCGCGGCCAGGCCGGCGACCATGACCAGCTGTTGCGCCCGACGCGATGGAAGGCCGGGCCGCAGCAGGATCGAGAACAGCAGGGCCTGACCATAAGGAGCCCACCACGAGCGGCCCCCTCGGCCGCGCCCGGCGGTCTGCTCCTCGGCCAGCACGGTCGTACCGTCCGGCCACCCCAGATCCGAGAGGCGGGCTGCCAGCGCCTGGGTGGATGTCAGGCGTGGCGCGTAAACCAGAGGACGTCCAAGGCGACGAGTCGTCAGCCGGGCGGCTAACGATCGGATCTCCATTCGAGTCATGACGCCGTCAGGGTACTGCAAGCGGCACGAGCTGTCAAGCGTGGTCGCGCTGGGGGATGGGGTTTTTCAAAGTCAGTGATGGAAACCGGGAAGGTTAGGAACCCCTCGCGTGTCGTCCGACGCAAGCCATTCCCCTGGCCGTCAACGGGTAGAAAACGGCCCTCATCCCCCAGATCCCCTTCTCCTGAGTTCGGGAGAAGGGGGCTCAACGACGGATATCCTACCCCGCAGGCCTCAGGCTTAGGGAGACTCGGCTCCCATGGTATAATAGCGCGCAGTCACAAAGGGGACGATCCATGTCCATCCTGATCGCCCGCGATCTGGCGAAATCCTACGGCGCGCTGGACGTCTTCCAAAACGTCCAGCTGCGGATCGAGCACGGCGACCGCATCGGCCTGGTGGGGCCCAACGGCCAGGGGAAGACCACGCTCCTCAAGATCATGGCCGGCCTGGAGCCTCCCACCGCTGGTTCGGTCACGCATGCGCGCGCCCTGCGCATCGGGTACTTGCCACAGGACCCGCCGCCTGCCGGGTCCCGCACGCTCTACGCCGATCTGCTAGAGATCTTCCACGACCTGCGCAGGCAGGCGGAGACTCTGCGCGCCCTGGAACGGCAGATGGAGGCCACGACCGACGAGGCCGAACTGGAGCGGCTGCTGGCTCGATACGGCGATCTCCAGGCGCGCTTCGAGCTGGCCGGCGGCTACGATTACGAACTGCGCATCCGTCGGGTGCTGAGCGGTCTGGGATTCAGCGAGAGCGAATACCACCAACCCCTGGCCCACCTCAGCGGTGGGCAGCGCACCCGGGCGCTGCTGGCGAGGCTGCTCCTGGAGGAACCGGATCTGCTGCTCCTGGACGAGCCGACCAACCACCTGGACCTCGCGGCCGTGGAGTGGCTGGAGGAGACCCTGCTGCAATGGAAGGGCAGCCTGGTTGTCGTGGCCCACGACCGCTACTTCCTGGACCGGGTGGCCACGCGGATCTGGGAGATGGCGCGCGGCCGGGTGACCACCTATCGCGGGAACTACAGCCAATACGTCGTCCTGCGGGCGGAGCACCTGGAGCAACAACGGCGGGAGTGGGAGAAGCAACAGGAATACATCGCCAGGACCGAGGAGTTCGTCCGGCGATACAAGGCGGGGCAGCGCAGCAAGGAGGCGCGCGGCCGGCTCCGTCGCCTGGAGCGATTCAAGCGAGAGCAGGCGATTGAGCGCCCCCAGGAGGGGCGACGCATCCGCCTGGACATGACGACCCAGATTCGCTCCGGCGATCTGGTGATGGCCACTCGCGATCTGATCGTCGGCTATGACCCCAACGCCCCCCTGTTCCGCTGTCCGGACCTGGAGATCCGTCGCGGCCACACCGTCGCGCTCATCGGGCCCAACGGGGTGGGCAAGACCACCTTCGTGAAGACGATTCTGGGAGAGGTGCCTCCGCTGGCCGGCGAGATCCGCCTGGGCGCCAGCGTGAAGGTGGGCTATCTGCCCCAGGTTCCCACAGACCTGGCGCCGGATCAGACCGTATTGGATGCCATCTTAGAGGTCGCACCTAACCTCACCCTGGAGCAGGCGCGTCGATTCCTGGGCCGTTTCCTGTTCACCGGCGACGATGTGTTCCAGACCATCGACACGCTGAGCGGTGGCCAGCGCAGCCGGGTCGCGCTGGCCCGGCTGTCGCTGCTGGGAGCGAACTTTCTGATCCTGGACGAGCCGACCAATCACCTGGACCTGGAATCACAGGAGATCCTGCAGGAGGTGCTGGCCCGATTCCCGGGCACCATCCTGCTGGTCACCCACGATCGCTACCTGGTGGAGGCGCTGGCCACCCACGTGTGGGATCTCCAGGCGGGGAAGCTGAGCGCCTACGAAGGGGGATACACCGAATATCTGGCCCAGCGGGCGGCCGAGCGCGAGGCAGCGTCCGCCGACGGCAAGTCCCGAACCTCCTCAGCCAGGAAGGGTCGAGAGCGAGAACGGGAGGAGCGCCGGCGGCGACAGAGGGAACGCCGCCAGGCCGAGCGAGCGATGGCCATCGAGGAGAAGATCCACGCGCTGGAGGCGGAGCTGGCCCGACTGGGGGAGGAGATCGAGGTCGCCGGCCGGAATCAGGAGGTGGCCCGAGTGGAGGAGCTGGGCATCGCGTATGCAGAGGCCGAGCGACGGCTGCACGAGTTGATGGAGGAATGGGCCGCGCTGGTGTAGCGCGCCGACATCGTCATGACGATCGTGATCGGACTCACCGGGAACATCGCCACGGGCAAGAGCACAGTCACCCGCATGCTGGCCGACCTGGGAGCTCACGTCATCGATGCAGACCAGGTGGCGCACGAGGTGATCGCCCCCGGCGGCGCCGCTTATCAGGCCGTCCTGGAGGCGTTCGGGCCGGACATCGTGAGGGAGGACGGCACCATCGATCGCCGGAAGCTGGCGTCGATCGTCTTCGCCGACCCGGCCCAGCTGGCCCGGCTGGAGGCCATCGTGCATCCGGCAGTATACGACCGCATCCGGGAGGAGATCAGGCGCATCGAAGCCCAGACGGCACCGGACGCGCCGGAGCCCGTGGTGGTGATCGAGGCCATCAAGCTGTTGGAGGCTGGCATGAGCCTCTCCCTGTGCGATCAGGTGTGGGTGGTCACAGCCCGACCCGAGCAACAGCTCCGGCGGCTGCTGGAACAGCGGGGCATGACGGAGGAGGAAGCCCGCCGTCGCATGGCATCCCAGTCGCCGCAGGAGATGAAGGTGCAACACGCCGACGTGGTCATCGACAACAGCGGGAGCCTGGAGCGAACGGCCGCCCAGGTGCGCGCCGCATGGGAGGCCCACATCGCGTCCCGGCGGGGGCGACACGCGGGCGCCAGTGGACGCGGGGAAGCATGATGGGCGATCCCGGCCGTTTCAAAACGGCGCCCTGAGAGGACGCCAACTTCGTGCTATGACAGGGGAACGGAGATGAACGAATTGCAGCGATTCTATCAGGAGCACCCCAACCTCAGCGCCTGGATCGTGCTCTCCATCGGCATGTTGATCATCGTGATCTGGTCCGCCAGGGATGTGGGGTTCCTTCCGGGCCAGTGGATCGCGCTGGGGATCGCTACCATCCTCTTGGCCGGCCTGTGCGTGTGGATTATCAGCTGGGAGGACGAGGAGGACGAGGCACAGTGACGGCGCCGGCATCACAACGCCGGGTGCCGGGAAGGCCGCACACATGAGGCTCCCTCCTGGGAAGAGCGGGCCAGAGCGCGCACCGGACCGGGAGCTTCATAACTGCCGTCTCCCTTCGGCCTCCTCAGCTCGCCGCCGCAAGGGAAGTTCCCCATCCCTTGGACGAGCGCCCATCGCGAGCCTTTCGCCTCCCCCATGAGCTCCGGACCGCGGCAGGCCAACGATCATCATCTTTCCAGAATCGACCGGCGAAGCGACATCGATCCCACAGCCAAGTGAATTATCTCGCGAGTATGCCACGAACTTGACCGATGTGGAGGAGCATGATACCATTTCTTCCCTGAAGGAGGCGAAAGCGATGACATTGCATCCCGGAATCCCGGCGGAGTGCGAGGGCGAACACGTCAACGAGGCCGCGGTGCGCCTCGCTGCACAGGGCCTGCTCGATGAGGAGACGGCCAGCCGGTTGGCCGAGACCTTCAAAGCGCTGAGCGATCCCACCCGGGTGCGCATCATCTCCGTATTGCGAGAGACGGAGCTGTGCGTGGGGGATCTGGCCCGCTGCCTGAACATGGAGCAGTCGGCCATCTCCCATCAACTGCGGATCCTGCGCCAGTTGCGCCTGGTGCGAGCGCGCAAGGCGGGCCGACACGTGTACTACGCGCTGGATGACGATCACATCCACTCCCTGTTCCTGCAAGGGCTTGACCACATCCAGCACGGGTAAACCGCCCCAGGCAGGCCGCCAGACACATCCAACGTTCCCCCCATTCTCATCGTCGAGGAGACCGTTTTCCGACAGCCTATGCGAATTGCGCTCATGGGCACGCGCGGCGTGCCCGCTTCATATTCCGGCTTCGAGACCTGCGTGGAGGAGCTGGGCAGCCGCCTGGCGCAGCGCGGCCACCAGGTCACCGTCTACTGTCGACGGCACCACATCACATACCCCCATGCCACCTACAAGGGCATGCGCCTGGTAAAGCTTCCCACCATCGCCAACAAGTACCTGGACACCATCGTGCACAGCTTCCTCTCCTCCCTGCATGCCCTGAGCCAGGGATATGATGTCTGTCTCTACTTCATCGCGGGGAACTCGCTGGTCACCTGGATCCCTCGCCTGGCCGGACAGAAGACGCTGATCAACGTGGACGGCCTGGACTGGAAGCGAGAGAAGTGGCCGACGCTGGCCAAGCGCTATATCCAATTCGCCGAGCGCATGTCCGGCCGCCTGGCCAACGCGGTGATCACCGACTCCCGCGTCGTGCAGGCGTACTATCGGGATGTCTACGGCATCGAAACCCACTACATCGCTTACGGCGCCGACGTACCGCGCGTGCCCCCCGGCCCGACCCTGGAGCAGTTCGGCCTGGAGCCGAACCGCTACGTGCTCTTCGTGGGCCGTTTGGTGCCCGAGAACTGCGCGCATCACCTGGTGGAGGCGTTCCGGGGCCTGGACACGGATCTCAAATGCGTCATCGTGGGCGACGCGCCTTACGCGGACGCGTACAAGGCGCAGCTGCGGGCAGCGGCCGGGGACGACCCGCGCATCGTCTTCACCGGCTATCAATTCGGATCGGCCTATCATGAATTGGGGTCCAACGCCTGGATCTTCGTGGAGACGTCCGGTGTGGGGGGCACCCACCCGGCCCTGCTGGAGGCGATGGCCTTTGGAAACTGCGTGGTGGTCCACGATACGTCGGAGAACCTGGAGACGATCGGAGAGGCCGGGCTGAGCTACCCGGGGCGTGAGGGCGGGTCTGGCCTCCGCCCCGTCCTGGCCCGCCTTCTGAGCGACCCCGATCTGGTCGAGGAGTACCGCAAGCGGGCGGAGGAGCGGGTGCGACGGCACTACTCATGGGACGCGGTCACCGATCAGTATGAGGCGCTGTTCAAGCGAGTGCTGGGGCGAGAGGCTCCCTCTCGCCGCTCGGCCGAGTAGGCTCCACGAGATTTTAGCCCGGAAGCTCTTTCAGGTATAATTCACCCCGGAACTGGCTGACCCACTCCGCATCGCTTCGCGAGGGTGCGAGAACCCCCAGACGCCCAGGTGCGTCTCATAAGCGGGGGAACGACGTCACCTCTCGCCACGGCAATGCCTCACACCCTCGCCTGCCAGCCATGCCCGCGATTTCAGATCACCTTACGGAGAGTGAGATTTGAGCCAGGAAAAGATCCGGTGCAGTGTGGGGGTCACGGCGCACAACGAGGAAGCCAACATCGGAGCGCTCCTGGATGCCCTGCTCGATCAACACCTGCACGATGTCGAGATCACCGAGATCATCGTCGTCGCATCGGGGTGCACCGATCGCACGGTCCCCATCGTGCAGGAGTACGCCCAGCGTGACCCGCGCATCCGCCTCTTCGTGCAGGAACGCCGGGAGGGGAAGACCTCCGCGGTGAACGTGTTCCTCAAGCACGCCAAGGAGGACATCTGCGTCCTGGAAAGCGGCGACACGCTCCCCCGCGAGGACGCGATCGAGAACCTGGTCCGCATGTTCGCCGATCCCCGGGTCGGCATGACCGGCGCGCACAAGGTGCCTCTGAACACGCCGGATCACCTCGTCGGGCTGTTCACCCATCTGCGCCTGCGCATGGAGCACGAGCTGTGCCTGGACATCCCCCGGCTGGGGGAGCTCATCGCCTTCCGGAAGGTGTTCGACCAGATCCCGCCCGATGTGGCTATGGATGAGGCGTTCGTGGAGGCTCTCATCATTCAGCGCGGGCTGCAGGTGCGCTACGCGCCCAACGCGGTGGTCTACAACACCGGGCCCACCACCGTGAGCGATTTCGTGAAACAACGCCGCCGCAACCACGCCGGCCACCTCTACCTCAAGCACAAGTACGGATACAAGGTTGCCAGCATCCAGAACCGGCGGGTGGTCCGGGTGGCCCTGCGAGAGATATGGGGCGCCATCCGGCTGGTGCTCGTCCTGATGGCCCTGGGCGTGCTGGAGGCGTGGGCCCGACTGCTGGGCTGGTATGACTTCGCCATCAAGAAGGAACGGCACACCGTATGGGACATGGCGTGGACGCAGAAGGCCAACCTGGCCCAGGCGGGGAAGGAGTGGACGAACCACAAGGAAGAATCGCTCGTGACCCCCGTACACGAGGTGAATCCCCTTGAGAGATAAGCTGACCACACTGGCCAAGGCGATCATCAGCCTGGGCCTGATCGCCTGGATCTTCCACCGCGTGGACGCAGCCGAGGTCGGGCAGATGCTCGCCAGCGCCAACGTGTGGTATCTCCTGCTGGCATTGATGCTGTACATCGGCGCCATCGCCCTCAACGCGGTGAAATGGCAGGTCCTTCTGCGAGCGCAGGGCGTTCGTGTGCCGCTGCGAGCGCTGTTGAGCTATACCTTCGTGGGCGTGTTCTTCAACAACTTCCTGCCGGCCAACGTCGGCGGGGACGTGATGCGGGGGTATGGGCTCTCCAGATACACCACCCGGCTGACCGACGCCGCCGTCTCCGTGATCGTGGATCGCGTGGTGGGGCTCATCGCCTACATGAGCGCGGCCGTGGTCGCGGCGATCGTAGTGGTGAACACCGTCGGAAACAGCCAGGACTTGCAAGCCGTGGAGTACGTGGCCTTCCTCTCCCTGGCCGCCATCGCGGGCGGCTTCGGGGTACTGCTGAGCCGTCGGCTGCGCGCGTGGATCGGACGCCTGTTCCAGTGGCGCTGGCTCACCCCTCTGGCTCCCGTATACGGCCGCGTGTCAGATGCCTTTGGCGCCTATCGATTCCGCTATCGAGCGCTCGCGCTGGCCTTCCTGATCGCCCTGGGTGGGCTCATGCTGACCAACCTGGTGAACTGGCTGCTGGCGGAGTCGATCGGCGGCGGCATCCCGCTGCTGTACATCTGCCTCTTCAACCCGCTGATCGCCCTGGTGTTGCTGGTCCCCATCTCCATCGGCGGCATCGGCGTCAACCAGAACGTCTACCCCTTCTTCTTCGGGCTGTTGGGCATCCCCCATGGACTGGCGCTGGCGGTATCCCTGCTCATGCAAGCCCTGATCCTCGTCTCCGGGCTGCCCGGCGGCATCCTGTGGTGGCGCCTGCGGTCGGCAGAGGTGCCCGCAGGCTCCCCCATGGCCCCGGGTCGGGCACAATGAAGGGACCGCCCCTCTCCATCGAAGCGGTGCAGGCCCTGTACGAGGGAACCGATGCGGCCCACCGTTTCGATCACGTGCTCCGGGTGCTGGCGCTGGCCGAGCGCATCGCGCGGGCGGAAGGGGCCGACCTGGCCATCGTGCGCACGGCTGCCCTGCTGCATGACATCGAACGGGAGCGACACGCCGCGGATCACCACCTGCGCGGGGCGGAGCGAGCGCGCCAGTTGCTGCGAGGACACCCGCAACCCTTCGTAGACGCCGTAGCGCACGCCATCGAGGCCCATCGATTCCGGGCTGGCCCGGCCCCGGCCACCCCCGAGGCTCGATGCCTGTTCGACGCGGACAAGCTGGACGCCATCGGGGCGATCGGCGTCGCCCGGGCGTTCGCCTACGGTGGACGGCACGGGCAGCGGCTGTGGGCGCCGCTGTCCAGCGTCGACGCCGACGGGCCGGAGCCCCCTCCGGACGAGTACACCCCCGTACACGAGTTCGTGCGCAAGCTGGCCCGTCTGCGGGACCGGCTATACACGGCCACCGCCCGGCAGATCGCCGAGGACCGCCATGCCTTCATGCTGGCGTTCTACCGCCGGCTGGAGGCGGAGGTCCAGGGACGAGCCTGAAACCCCATCCCAAAGGCCGATCGTATATACATAGGGGGATCGTCCTCCGATCACCGCGTCAGGGGATCGTGACGGAAGGGATGTATGATGGAACACAACCGAAGATCCCGCGAGCCCGGCCGGCCTCCCGCGAACCTCGGGGAGAGCTCCCGTTGACGGGAAGGATGGGCTCTTCCTCGGCCAGCTCCACGTCCACAGGGAAGGAGCGAGAGGGGCTTCCTTCATCCGCGGATCACGCGCCGACCCGCCGGGAAGTCCTGCTCCCTCGCCGACCCGAGGCGGCCGCTCCACGCCGGCTGTTCGTCATCGGCCTGGACTGCGCCGAGCCCTCCCTGGTATTCGACCGATGGCGTTCCGGGCTACCCAACCTCGCACGTCTCATGGCCGAGGGCGCCTACGGACGACTCCAGAGCTGCCATCCCCCCATCACGATCCCGGCGTGGTCGTCCATGCTGACCGGCAAGGACCCTGGTCAGCTGGGCTTCTACGGGTTCCGCAACCGCGCGAGCTACGGCTACGAGAGCCTGGTCGTCGCCAGCAGCGCCCTGGTCCGGCACGACCGGGTGTGGGATATCCTGGGCCGCGCCGGACGGCGGAGTATCCTGGTCGGCGTGCCACAAACCTATCCCGTCCGGCCCCTTCACGGCTGGATGGTCAGCGGACTCCTGACGCCCAGTCACGAGGTGCCCTACACCTACCCGGCCGATCTACAGCGGGAGATCGAAACCCTGGTCGGCGAGTACGAGTTCGACGTGCGCGACTTCCGCACGGAGGATAAGGAACGCCTCCTGCGAGACGTCTACCGCATGACCGAAAAGCGATTCACGGTGGTCAAGCACCTCCTGCGATACAAGCCCTGGGACTTCTTCATGTTCGTGGAGATCGGCCTGGACCGGATCCAGCACGCCCTCTGGCGCTTCATGGACCCAGAGCATCCCCGGTTCGAGCCCGGCAGCCCCTTTGCGAACGCGATCCGGGACTATTATCGCTACCTGGATCGCGAGATCGGCCAGCTGCTGGGGCTCCTCGATGAGGACGTGGTCGTGCTGGTCGTCTCCGATCACGGCGCCCAGAAGATGGATGGCGGCTTCTGCGTCAACGAGTGGCTGATCCGGGAGGGGTACCTGGCGCTGAAGGCACCACCCAGGGGGATGACCCTGCTCGAGCAATGCGAGATCGACTGGGCACACACGAGGGCCTGGGGGATCGGCGGCTACTACGGCCGCATCTTCCTGAACGTTCGCGGCCGCGAGCCGCAGGGGATCATCCCACCTGAGCGCTACGAAGAGGAGCGGGAGATCCTGCGGGCGAAGCTGGAGGCCACGACCGACCATCTCGGCCGCCCGCTCGGCACTGTGGCGCTGAAGCCGGAGGAGATCTACCGCGAGGTGCATAACATCCCGCCGGATCTCCTGGTCTACTTCGGTAACCTGAGATGGCGAGCCGTCGGATCCGTGGGCATCGGCGCCATCCACACGTTCGAAAACGACACGGGCCCCGACGAGGCCAATCACGCCCCGATGGGCATCTTCATCTGGTGGGACCCCCGGCGACGCCTGGGCGGCCGGGAGCTCGTCGGCCTTCACATTGAGGACGTGGCCCCGACGATCCTGTCGATCATGGGCATCCCTCCACCCCCAACGATGGAGGGACACCCGGTGAGCATCGAAGCCTGACCATCGCCATTGCCGAGCATCCGATTCCCTCAGCCTCTCATCCGTCCCGTAGGGCCGAGGGCTACCGGTCCTGATCTCCGACAAGCCCCTCGCCCCCACAAGAGGAACTCCCGGCCGAACGCCATCGTCTGTAGAGGGGGGCGATTTTGCCAGCTCGGTCCAACGGGACTATCATGAGGCAGGCCATGTGAGGCGACGAGAAAGGAGCATGATGCGCCGATTTCTGTTGGGTCTGGGATTGCTGGTTCTGATCCTCGTCCTGCTCACGGGAGGCGTGGGCGCTTCCCCGCAGGACGGGCCTCCCGCGGGCGACTTCGTCCCGGGCGAGATCCTGGTGCGCTGGCAGGATCATGTGCCCACGACGGAGATCGAAGCCACGCTCGCCACGGAGGGGCTGGAGCGTATCGGCACGATCGATGCGCTCAAGATCGATCGTTTGCGCGTGCCTGTCGGTCGCGAGCGGCAGATCATCGCCCGCCTGCAGGCTGACCCCCGCGTGGCGTTCGCCGAGCCCAACTACATCGCGCGGGCTGCTGGCATCCCCAACGACCCAGACTATTGGCGCCAGTGGAACCTGGAGCAGATATCCGCCCCGAATGCCTGGGACCTTGCCACCGGGAATCCCAACCTGAAGATCGCCATCATCGATTCAGGCGTGGACGTGAACCATCCGGAGCTGGGTCCACGGCTGGAGGGCGGCTGGGACTACGTGCGGAACGACGCGGTCCCGGATGATGAGTACGGACATGGCACGCACGTGGCGGGGATCATCGGGGCGATCACCAACAATCAACAGGGCGTGGCCGGCACCTCCTGGTACGGTCAGCTGATCCCCTACAAGGTGCTAGATCAGGCCGGCCGTGGCACCTACGCGGACATCGCCTCGGCCATCGTCTCCGCGCAAGAGAAGGGCGCACACATCATCAACCTCAGCCTGGGCGGATCGGTTCCCAGCCAGACCTTGCTGAACGCCGTGAACGCGGCGTACAACGCGGGAGCCCTCCTGGTGGCCGCGACGGGGAACAACAACGGTCCGGTGAACTATCCGGCGGCCTATCCCCAGGTGATCGCGGTGGCCGCCACCACTCATCTGGACCGCTACGCCTGGTATAGCAACTTCGGCCCGGAAGTCGACGTCGCCGCGCCGGGGGGCCTGCCGGAATTCGCCATCTACAGCACCATACCCAACGGGTATGGTCTGCTCTACGGCACATCCATGGCGGCCGCCCACGTCTCCGGCCTAGCCGCGCTGATCTGGTCCATGACGCCGCAGCTCTCCAACGCCGAGGTGCGCCAGATCATCGAGGCCACCACCGAGCAGGTGGACGCCACCTCCTATCCATACGTGAACGGGCGCAACAACTACCTGGGACGGGGACGTATCAACGCGGAGATGGCGCTGCGCCTCGCCATGGCGCCGCGGGTGGAGAGCACGCCGGAGGAGATCGATTACATCATCACGACCGGACAGCCCGTGCCCCCGCGCACGGTCTACCTCACCAACCCCAGCCTGCAGCCGATCTCCTGGCAGGCGCAGGTATTGGCGGGGCGATACTGGCTCTTCCTGGAGCCGCCCACCTCGGGGAACCTGGTCTACCCGGACACGGCCGCCCTCTCCCTTACGATCAACACAGCCAGCATGATTCAAGGCACATACACCGGCCTCGTTCGCGTCACGGGAAGCAGCACCAGCGGGGGACAACAGCTAGACATCTACGTGCAGGTCCGCGTGATCGAGAAGGTGCATCACATGTATCTGCCCCACCTGACACGCTAGCGGGAGGCAAGGCCCCGTTCACCACGCCCTCAGCCCCCTGTCATCATGGCCCTCAGGACCAGCCCGATCAGGATCAGCGTGACCACGCTATACAACAGCATCTCGGCTCGTTCCCCGCGCCCTCGCGTGTAGGCATAAGCCGTGGGAAGCGCCAATATGCTCATCACCCCGTACAGCACATGGATGGAGCGGGCCGGCCGGATCCCCTGAAGCCAGAGGAAGCCACCGAGCCCCCCCTGCACGATCAGCACCAGCTCCACGATCACCAACGCGCCCCAGTAGCTTCCATCAACACCCCGCCGCCGCAAGAAACGCCACCACCCCCAAAGCGTCATAGCGAGGAGATAGAGCAACACCGTGTTGGCCAGCCGGTCATGGACTTCGATCAACGCCATCTTCCACTTGACCTCCGCAATGAATCAGACCTCACTGCGATCTCTCCCCACCCTGACCTACAAGCCGGCGACGACCTGGGCCAGGTGCTCTCGGAAGGCGCTCCCGCGCAGCTCCAGCCATAGCCCGGGGAAGGAACGCTGCAGACTCACCTGCTCGGCCTCCTTCGCCTCCAGGAAGCGATAGGCACCCTGCAGATCAGCCGGAGCTTTACGACGTCGCGCCTTGCGTTCCCGACGTCGAATGAACTCACGCACCAGCTGAATCGCCACGTCCGCGTCATGCAGATCCCCCAGGTGATCCTGCACCTGCACGACCTGAGAGATCAACGGCTCCGCCTCGGGCGGCAGCACCTCCCGAAAGAACTCCAGCGTATACCGCAGCCGCTTACAATCGATGCGCAGGGCATGGAGGGTCTCGATAGGCACCCGCAGCATGGCCTCCGGATCGTCGTCATTCGGGAGCACCGTCTCATAGGCCCGCACGCAGGCATAGCGCTGCCAGATCTGCTCCGGCGCCACGTGACGCACCTGCACGGGCACCACCTCATCGTCCGGCGGAGGCACCACCCCCGCGCCGGGCGTCTCCAGGAAGCGCCGGAACCGCCGCACGAAGCGACGATACATCTTGCTATCCAGGTAATCCAACATCGCCGCCCGGGCGGCCATGCGCTGCTTATGCCAGGTGTTCAGCAACGGCTCCAGCGCGGACCGATCCTCGTCGGACAGGGGCGCCAGATACAGCTCCATACGAGCGATGAGCACATCCAGATCCCGAACGGCGCCCAGCATGGCGGCCGTCTGTCGGAGGCCACGCCGGTGTTTGCGGATGGCCGAACGCTGGAAGAATCGACCGAACACGCGAAAGGCCGCCCGCATCCGGCGTGTCGCCACTCGCATATCATGCAATGCCTCGATGTCCGATCCCTCTCGCGTGCCCGGCTCATGCTTCAACATACGACGGAAATGGAAGGCCAGCACCTTGCGTCCGGCCTCCGCCATGGGATCATCGGACAGAACCCCTGGTCCCTTACGCTGTCCCTTCACGACGCCGCCTCCTCATCGCCCCACACCTCGCCCGCGACCATGCGGTGCCAGCGCAACGCGCGGGCGAACTTCGACTCCGGTTGCGGATGCAGGTGAAACTCCCGCTGCAGGAGCCCTCCGACCGCCTCCAGGTCCGCGAGCTCCCCGCTCCCCTCCAACTCGATCTCCAACTCCTGCCAGGAGAGGGCCCGTCCTCCCTCCTTCACCACCACCTGATCCAGGGAAAACAGGCCGATCAGACGATCCCCAGCGCGCAAACGGCGGCGATACCGGGTCTGGCGGAGCTCGAAAAGCAGGCCCAGGGGGCTATCCCCGATGAGCGAGAGGACCAACGCCCGCGCCGGGCCCTCCGGCCAGGTCCGAGGCTCGATTCCCCCCTCGACGGCCACCTCCAACTCGCTCCGCCGATGGACGAGCCCCCCCACACCCCCCAAACCCTTCACCGTCACGACGGACCGCCCGCCCTCGCTTCGCAGTCGGCAGGCATATCCCCCCTGCAGCAACGCCGCATCTTGAGTGTCATAGTACCGATCGATGACCTCGACGATCTCCACAGGCCCCAACACGTATTCGCTCACCCTCGTCACCGCCAAAAGGCGATCGAAGGTGACCTCATCCGGCACCTGAAATTTGGCCTCCACCTCCACGCCCATGGCATCTCCCCCACGAACACCCCACGCCCACGCTACCCTGCTACCCCGAGGAAGAACACCTCATGGAGCAACCCGATCGAATACATTACCCAAGAAGCCCCCTCGGGACCCCGACGGTTTCCTCCATGAAGCGCCACCTCGCGTGAGAACATGATAACATGAGCACAGAAGCCGGTCAACGACGATCCGGGGCGACCTCCCTCAAGAGCTGCGCCAATTCCAGAACCGAGGGGAAGACGAGATCCGGGCGCTCCTCGGCAGCCTCCAGGTCCCCCGCCTGGGTCTCCCCGCTCAGCACCAGGACAGCCACCAGGCCGGCGGCGTGAGCGCCCGCGATATCCGTGTACAGTCGATCCCCCACCATCGCGGTGGCCTGCGCCGGTGTGCCCAGGCGCGCCAACGCCTCCTGGAAGATGTACACGTTGGGCTTGCCGACGGTCACGACGGGTTGGACCTGGGTGGAGGCAACGATGGCGGCGGCGATGGCCCCCGCGTCCGGGATGAAGCCACCGGGAACCGGGCAGTTGATATCCGGATGGGTGGCGATCCACGGCACCCCCTCTCGAATGAAAGTGCACGCGCGGGCCAGCCGCTCATAAGTCAGCGTCTTATCGAACCCCAGCACGACGAGATCCGGCGAGTCCTCCACCACAGGGAATCCGGCTGCAGCGAACTCGGCCTGCAGGCTGGGTGTGCCCAACACGAACAGGCGAGCCCGGGGATGGTGCGCCTGCAGCCACCCGATCGTGGCCGCGCCGGAGGTCAGCACCCGGTCCGGCGTAGCAGGCAAGCCTAAGCGACGGAGCTTGCGAGCGTATGCGACGGCGTCCTGCGACGAGTTGTTGGTCAGATAGAGGAACGGAATGCCCCTATCCTGCAACAACGCCAGGAAGTCGGCCGCGCCGGGCAACAGATCATCGCCCACATATAGCGTCCCATCCATATCGAGCACGAAGCCCGCCAGCCCAGCGACGAGCGCTCGCGCCCCGGCCATCGTAGGGAAGGTCATCGAAGCGCATCTCCTCTCACGGATTCCCGGGCGCTTCCACGCCCAGGGGCGGCCCAACGGAGGTAGGTCACGCGTGGGGCGAGCGTCTAGTCCGGCCTATGCCCTCGCGCGATAATGGCAATGCAGGGTATGTCGCGGGACCCTTAACCTTTCTCCTCCTTTGTGCGGAGTGCTCGAGGTGAGACGCCCTCGAGCACTCTCGCGTCCAACGTCCTTTAGGATGATGACATCGCACCGCCCCTTCGTCAAGCGCGATTCTGGCCCTGGAGACCCCGCTGTGCTAGAATAGCGCATCGTGACAAACCGGCGGACCTCCTCCGAAGCATCGTCCCTCTCCCGCCCCCAGGACGGCCGTATCACCCTCCACCGGCCGAACGGGACCCCCAGAGGAGCCGCCCAACGACAGAGGCACACGTGGGAGACGACCGCCAAGCACTGCGTGAGAAGGCGCTAGAGGTCTTCAAACGGCTCGTCGCGGAGTATGGGAAGCCCACCTGGCGGTCCCGTGGCGATCCGCTCGAGATCCTGGTGGGGACGTTCCTGTCGCAAAACACGTCGGATGTCAACAGCAGCCGGGCGTTCGCGGCGCTCCGGGAGCGCTTCCCTACCTGGGAGGCGGTGATGACCGCCCCGGTCGATGAGGTCGAGGAGGCCATCCGGCCGGGAG
This sequence comes from Chloroflexota bacterium, assembly GCA_013152435.1. Classification (NCBI taxonomy): domain Bacteria; kingdom Bacillati; phylum Chloroflexota; species Chloroflexota bacterium. The sequence goes on from JAADGJ010000106.1 coordinate 143,633, forward strand.
GGCTGGCCCGGAGCAAGGCCCCCCGGATTCAGGCAGCCCTGCGCCGCATCCTGGAGGAACGCGGGGAGCTCTCCCTCAACTTCCTGGCGGCTATGCCGTTGGAAGAGGCCAAGGCGTGGCTGCAATCGCTCCACGGCGTGGGGGCGAAGACGGCAGCCATCGTGCTGCTGTTCAGCTTCGGGCGCCCCGTATTCCCCGTGGACACCCACGTCCATCGGATCAGCCGACGGCTGGGGGTCGTCCCCGGCAAAGCGACGCCGGAGCAGACTCAGGAGGTCTGGGAGTCTCTGGTGCCCTCGGAGATCTTCTACCCGCTCCACATCGATCTGATCCGCCACGGCCGACAGGTGTGCAAAGCCCGAGATCCCCGCTGTCACGTGTGCGTCCTGCAAGACCTCTGCGACCACTATCAGCAGGCGATCGACGATGGGGAACGCTGATCCCCCACTCACTCCCTGAAGCCAGCACGCCGATAGCACAAGATACGGGCAGGAGACGACCATCCTCGTCCCCTGCGATCCGGGAATACACGCAAACCTCCGGCGGCGTGTCCAAAGATGGTGGAAACGCCGCGAAATAACCCATGATGCCCATCGCAAGCCCCCAGGGGTGGCGCGGCGGGAGATCTCGCCGCACGAACACTCCCCTTTCAGCCTGGAACCTGCCCGGCCCGGCCTGATTCGGGCGAACAAGGCCGGGCACCGTATTTTCACCAAAAAAGGTACACCACCAAACTTCCTCACGTCTGGCATTTGGCATGAGCTTTTGCTATAATGGGCCACGGGGTCGCATTGGGGCCATCCTGAGCATTCTGCCAGCCAAACGGTTCTCGCTCGTAGGATCCGGCGAGCATCGAAATTCACATCAGGGAGTGCATCCGTGACACGACAATCCAGGCCTGCTCCCAAAGCTGCGCTCGCCTGCGCGGGTTTGCTCGTCGTTCTCCTCGCGTGGGCCATCGCTTCACAGCCGCCCCTGGTGGTTGCGGATTTCGCCTTCCAATCCCCTCCCGACGCGAACGCGGCCGCCGCCACGGCCACACCGATCCAAAACTCGGCCTTTCAATCGCCCCCACCTATCCAGACGCCTGCTTCCACCCCGGCGGAGGAGCCCGCCGCGCCGCAAGGGCAAGAGCCTAAGGAGGCCTCACCGGGGGCCACTCAGCTGCCCAGAGAGGAACAACCACTGCCTCTGGAACCTCTCGAGCCCGCCCAGCAAAGCGACCTCGAGATCCTCTTTCGGACCCTGGCTCTCGCCTTCGGATACCTGTGGCTGGGATGTGGGATCATCATCCTGATCGCCATCCCCGTGATCCTCTTCTGGCTCGACCGGCGCGGGCGACGCGCCCGCTCCTGAGGAGGGAACCGCATGCGCGCGCGGATCACCCTTCCAGAGAGGAGCCGGCGCCACGCGGCCATGATCGCGCTCACCTGGCTGGCCTTCGCCTGGCGGGTGTGGGGGCTAACCGCGCAAAGCTTCTGGCGCGATGAAGTGGACGCGCTGCGGTTCGCCACCCGGCCCTGGCCGGAGATGCTGGCGACGTTCACCAAGCCGGGGGAGAACGGCCCGCTCTTCTTCCTGCTCCTACGCCCCTGGCTGGCCATAGCCGGCCACAGCGAATACGCGCTGCGGTTCACCGCGGTGTGCGCGGGCGTGGTCGCCGTGCCGCTGGCCATGATCCTGGCCGCCCGACTCGGCTGGCCCCGAACCGCCAGCCTGGCCGTCGGGCTGTTCATGGCGACGAACCCTTACCTGACGTGGTACAGCCAGGAAGGGAAGATGTATGCCCTCATCACCGCGCTGGCCCTGGCCAGCAGCCTGGCCTTCGTGCAGGCGATACGCCGGGGCGGCTACCGGCGATGGGCGCTGTACTGGCTGCTCACCACGCTCTGCTTCTATATCCACGTCCTGGCCGTGCTGCTGATCCCGCTGCACCTCCTATGGTTCCTCACCGGTTGGACAACGAGCCGCCATCAATGGCGGGGGTACGCGATCGCGCTGGCCGGACTGACGCTGCCCTATCTGCCACTGGTGAAATGGCAATATAAGCTGTTGACCGCAAGCTGGTTCAATCCCGGGTTTCCCTTTCTCCCACTGGACCAGATGGCCACCGTGCTCCTGCTGGCATTCACCCGTGGGTTCTACCCCGTCTCCAACGCGTGGAGCGTGATGCCCGCCGTCTTCCTGGCCCTGGCCGGCCTCTGGATCGGGCACGATCGGATCAGGCGCTTCGGGGTTCCTCCCCTGGCATGGCTGACCCTGTGGCTTCTATTCCCGGCACTGGCCCTGTTCGCCATCTCGCTACGGGTCCCGCTGTTCACCGATCGCTACCTGATCTGGATCGCGCCGGCGCTGTGGCTGCTGGCCGGGCTGGGCGTCGCCGCGGTGAGGCCGTACAGCCGATGGATCGCCCTGCTGGCTCTGGGCAGCGTCATCGCGCTGAACCTGCAGGCCACAGCCTACCACATCCACACCCCGATCAAATCGGATTTCCGACAGGCCACGGCCTGGGTGGAGCAACAACGCCAGCCGGAGGAGGCCGTGATGTTGCTCATGCCCTACCTCCGTTACACGTACACGTACTACGCGGGCCATGACGTGCCCCTCGTCGAGCCCCCCTACACCAACGCCGGAATGACGCCCGAGCAGGTGGACGACGAGATGCGTCACCGGCTGGCCGGGCGACAGGGAGTTTGGCTCGTCATCTCGGAGGAGGAGATGTGGGACCGCCGAGGGCTGGTGCGCGCCTGGCTGGACGAGCATGCGGAGGCCATCGCCCGCAAGAGCTTCGCCCGTGTGGAGGTGATCCACTACCGCCTGAACTCGCTCGAGGAGAAGTAGGCGCCGCACGCAGGTGAGATGGGGAGTCGCGAAGAAGGACTCTGCCGTAACCGACGATCCCCCTCCTGGGAGGGCCCAAAAGGGCCTGTCCGGACGGGGACGATCACGAACCACTCCTGTTCATGGGCAGACGGTGGGTGAGATCTTCCACCATTCCTGGCTCAGACGGAGTCGAAGCCGGGAATAACAGGCCAGGGGCAGGGAAAGGAGCGATGCGATGTTGGCTCGTCTCGTAGATCGGCTCACGCACTGGTGGCGCCCTCGCCCTCGTCGCGTAGGACTGGCCCTCAGCGGCGGGGCCGTGCGCGGTATCACACACATCGGCGTCCTGGAGGTGCTGGAGGAAGCTCACGTCCCCATCCATTGCATCGCCGGGGTGAGCGCGGGGGCAGCCGTGGGGGCGGTCTACGCCGCCGGGGTGCCCGCCTCACAACTGGAGGACCTGGCCCTGCAACTGCGTTGGACGCACATCAGCCGCGTGCGCCGCCCCCGCCTTGGGTTGCTGGACATCAGCCCGCTGGAGGATTACATCAACGAGGTCCTCGGCGCCCAACTGACCTTCGCGGACCTGCGTATCCCCTTCGCCGCGGTGGCCGCTGACATCGTGGCCAGCGAGCTGATCGTCCTACGGGAGGGGCTGGTGGCGCCGGCCGTACGCGCGAGCTGCTCCGTGCCCACCATCTTCAGCCCCGCCCGGCTGGACGGTCGCCTGCTGGTGGATGGCGGGATCCTCAACAACCTGCCCGTGTCCGTAGCCCGCAGCCTGGGGGCCGACTACGTGATCGCCGTCGACCTGCTGCCTCGGGGCGCGCTGCAACGGGAGCCGAGGCATCTGCTCGAAATGCTGACGGCGACCATCTACACGCTCATGCGGGCCACCCACTTTGAAACCGAGCAAGCCGACTGCCTGATCCAGCCGCAGATCACCCACCTGAGCCTGATCGACTTCTCCGATGCTTCCGCCCTGTTGGAGGCGGGGCGCGAGGCCGCCCGAGCGGCGCTTCCCCAGATCCGGCGGGATCTGAACCTTCCCCCAGCATAGCGATAGGCAACTCGCCAACCGGGACGGCCGATAGGGATCTCGACTCCCCATCGGCACCGCTGTGGTATAATCCCCCATGGGACCCAAGCCGCTTTCTCCAGGCGCACTCTCAGCGCGTGTCTGAAAAATCACCGATAAGATGTCTGAGGGTCCCCCTCAACGGCCAGCTCCACAGGGGGAGGTGTGGAGGGGAACCCCCTCCACGGAAGTCCCACTTTTCCGGCCTGCACCTGTCCTTCTCGGCCCTTTCCGCAGAGATCTGGGCCGAGATCGGGCAGATCGAAGGCGGAAGAAGGGCTTTTTCCGGAGGGGCTTCGCGCGGCATTCCCCCCACCACAACGGACGGGACGTAGAAGGCATATCCATTCTGTGGACACAACTTGCTCCCGGGCTTGCATCCGAACGCACTTCTCGCCCCCTCATTCGCGAAAGCTCTGAGAGCCTGCAACTCACACACCGATAGCGAACAAATACAGAGAGAGGCCCGCACCCACACGCGATACCCAAGGGATGTGAGCATGTGATGCAAGTAATCCTGAACGCCGACGACTTTGGCCGTTCGCAGCCCATCAATCAGGCCATTCTACGGGCACACCAGGAGGGAGTGCTCACCAGCGCCAGCCTGATGGTGGGCGGCGAGGCATTCGAGGCGGCGATCGCCCTGGCGCGGCAGACGCCCACGCTGGCCGTGGGACTCCACATCACCCTGGTAGACGGTCCCCCCGCACTCCCCCCTTCGGAGATCCCTCACCTGGTTGACGACCGGGGGCGCTTTCCCAACGCGCCGGTGCAGCTCGGATTGCGCTACCTGTTGAGCCAAGATGCCCAACAGGAACTCGCACGGGAGCTATCCGCCCAATTTGAGCGCTTCGCCGCCACGGGCCTCCCCCTCGCACACGTGGACGGCCACCAACACATGCACCTGCACCCCGTCGTGCTCCGTCTGTTGCTCCCCCTGGCGGAGCGCTATGGCGCGCGTGGCCTCCGCCTGCCTCGCGACGATCTTCGGCTTGCTCTGAGCTATGATCGCCGGCGAGCAGGGATCAAGATCCTATGGGCCGTCATCTTCGGCCCGCTCTGCCGCTGGGCTCAAAAGCAGCTGCAAGGACATTCGCTGCTCACCACGCATCGGGTATATGGCCTGATGCAAAGCGGAAAGATGGAGACAGGCTACGTCGTAAAAGTGCTACGCCAGCTCGACGTGCCCACCGCCGAGTTGTATTTCCACCCTACCACAGGCCCCAGACAAGAGGCATTCGGCCCCAACCCCAGCGATCTGGCCACGCTGCTGAGCCCAGCCGTGCGAGAGGTGATCCGGGAGCGAGGTCTACGCCTGACCAACTATCTGGCTCTCCAAGAAGGTTAAGGGCATGCTGAGGACAGCGTTTGCGTTGTTCACCTTTGTCAGCTGGATCTATTGGCTGGTCGCCTGGTGGCACGTCCGGGCCTTCTTCCGAGACCCGTCGGAGCCAGATCACGACTTCGCTCCACCCGTGTCCATCCTGAAGCCCATCAAGGGTTTAGACGCTCAAGCGTACCAAAATTTCGCCAGCTTCTGTCAACAGGATTATCCCGACTTTGAGCTGATATTCGGCGTGGCGGATTCATCCGACCCGGCCGTGCCGATCGTCCAACGACTCCAGCGAGACTTCCCGCAGCACAATATCCGATTGATCGTCACACCCGCCATCGGGACGAACCCCAAAGCCAGTATCCTGCACGGCCTAGCCGCCCAGGCACGCCACGAGACGCTGGTGATCAGCGACAGTGACATCCGGGTCTCCTCGGATTACCTGCGACGGGTGGTAGCCCCACTGGCCGATGCGCGCATCGGCCTGGTCACCTGCCTCTACCGAGGAGAGGCAGCCTTAAACCTGACCGCCCGTCTGGAGGCTCTGCACATGGGCGTCACCTTTCTGCCTTCTGTGGTCGTCGCCCGCAAGCTCCTGGACATGCGCTTTGCCCTGGGTGCGACGATGGTCCTCCAACGCGAAACCCTGGCACACATAGGCGGGTTTGCCGCCGTGGCCGATTACCTGGCCGATGACTATCAGGTGGGAGCACGGGTCGCAGCATTGGGGCTACGAGTACATCTGTCCAACTACGTCGTGAGGAGCATCTTGGGAGCAACAAGCTTCCGGGAACAATGGGATCGGGAGACGCGCTGGGCCCGTTGCATCCGGGTCAGCCGGCCATGGGAATATCCGGGACTGCTGCTCACCTTCAGCACCCCGCTGGCCATCGCCTTCGCCCTCGCCACCCGCCTTGCACCGGAGGGACAGCAGGTGCTGACGATCTCCCTGCTCTTACGCTGGCTGGTGGCATGGCAGGTGACCCACTACACCGACGATCGTGAATCACGCAAATGGCTGATCCTTCTGCCCATACGGGACATGTTGAGTGTACTGATCTGGTGTGCCGGCGCAATGGGCAGACAGGTGACGTGGCGAGGAGAGCGATTCGCGCTGACCGCCGATGGCCGCCTGCACCCTCTACCACGGGCGACACACAAGATCCCCTCTTCGGCCCTAAGGTGGACCATACGAGGGCTGGATGCCCTGCTACGCCGCTGCTATCACATCCAGGAATTCAGTCAGGAAGAGGATTGCATCCTTCGCATCGCCCTACACAAGAGCGACGAGGAGGTCTTGCTATCCGACGGCACCCGGGTCCTCCCCGGGGATCTCATCGGCGAACTGCACCTGTGGAACGAGCACATCCCGCCCATGCCGCCCGAAGGACCGGATCTCATCTGGGCGTTCACCTTCCGACGCCGGATGGCCCGCTCCCTGGCCGCGCTGGCCGCTTACGTGGAATCCGACCCTCGCTTCCGAGACGTCAAAGCCTTCCGGGGAATCCTGGCTATCGGAAGCGGAGACGGGCTAGCGCAAGCAGCCCGCGCGGCGGATCGTTGGGGGTTTGACCTGTTGGACCAACAGGAGCCCGCTGGGCTCCTCACCCGGTTCCTGAGTTTTTGGCAGAAACTCTACACCTGGGGGATAATCTGGACGTTCAACCCAAGCAGCCTGAATGGGAAAAACCTGCGGCGGCTGAAACACAGACGATTCTGGATCTCCCGTAAGCAACTACTCGATCGTTACGGCACCGGCAGGGATCCATCATCATGAGACGCTCGGAGAGGACGCCACAACGTCCTCATCCCCAATCCATCACGCGACGAGGGACAAGCCATGTTAGAACAAGCCCGCGCCTTACACGAACGCATCCGCTCCTTGCGCCGAGAGATCCACATGCACCCCGAGCTGGGGTTCGAGGAGCACCGCACGGCGGAGTTGATCACCCGCACGCTGTCCGAGCTTGGCATCCCCTATGAGACGGGGATCGCGAAGACCGGCGTGGTCGCCACCATCGGCCGGGGAGACGGCCCCGTGGTGGCCCTGAGGGCCGATATGGACGCGTTGCCCATCCCGGAGGCCAACGACGTGCCCTACCGTTCGCAGGAAGAGGGGAAGATGCACGCCTGCGGCCATGACGCCCACACGGCCATGCTGCTGGGCGCCGCCATGCTGCTGAAGGCCATCGAAGATTCGCTGCCAGGCCGGGTCCGGCTGCTCTTCCAGCCGTCCGAGGAGGGACAGGACGACGAGGGGAAGTCCGGAGGCCTGCGCATGGTCGAGGAAGGGGCGCTGGACGGCGTCGACGTGGTGTTTGGGCTGCACGTGGACACGGACTCCGAGGTCGGGACCGTCGGCGTGCGCTCCGGTCCGATGCAGGCGGCCGCGGACGCCTTCGACATGGATGTGCTGGGCCGGGCGGCGCACGGCGCACATCCGGACCGCGGCGTGGACGCCATCGTCCTGGCCGCTCACGTGGTACATGCGATCAACCAGATCGTCTCCCGCCGGCTGGACCCCATGGACCCGGGCGTGATCACCATCGGCGTGATCCAGGGCGGGATGAAGGAGAACATCGTCTGCGACCGTGTGAACCTGTGGGGCACGATCCGCAGCTTGACGGAGGAGACGCGCCAGTTGCTCTGGAAAGAGATCGAGCGAGCGGGCGAGGCGGCCCGCGCCCTGGACGGCGACTACCGGCTGCAGATCAAGCCCGGCTACCCGCCCACCGTGAACGACGAGCGAGCGGCCGCCTTCGTGCGCCAGGTGGCGGAGGCGATGCTGGGCGCCGATCGTGTATATGAGGCGCCCATCAGTATGGGAGCCGAGGACTTCAGCTACATGGCCCGAGCGGTCCCCGGCTGCTTCTTCCGCCTCGGCGTGCGGACGCCGGGGGAGCCGATTCGCGCCGGCCACAGCACGACGTTCGACATCGACGAGGATGCGCTGCCCGTGGGGACGGCCATGCTGGCGGAACTCGCCCGGCGCTGGCTGGCGGAGCAGAAGTAGGGACGAACGATCGTTCGCCCATGGCACCAACCGAACGGCACAGGAGGTTTTTCCCCTTTCGCGAAAAGGCTTCTTTTCACGCCTTTGTTCATAGGTAGGAACAGGCGTCACAGTGAAGACGCCGGGAGACTTCTTCGTGAGCGTATCGACCGACCAGGAGCGCAGGGCGGCCTCCCACGGCCGCCGAGAAGAGATCATCGACGTTCGCGGCGTGTGTCCGCACGACTGCCCCGACACATGCGCCTGGATCGCCACGGTGGATCGGGCGACGGGGCGCGCCATCCGCCTGCGCGGCGCCGAAGATCACCCGATCACGCGCGGGTTCCTGTGCACCAAGGTGAACCATTACCTGGAGCGCACCTATCACCCGGACCGGCTGCTTTATCCCCTACGCCGGACGGGCGCCAAGGGCGAGGGACGCTTCGAGCGCATCTCCTGGGACGAGGCGCTGGACGAGATCGCCCGGCGTCTGAAGGAGATCCTCGAGCGCTACGGGGCGGAGGCCATCCTGCCCTACTCCTACGCCGGCACCATGGGGATCGTCCAGAGCCAATCCATGGACCGGCGCTTCTTCCATCGGCTGGGTGCCACCCGGTTGCTGCGCACCATCTGCTCCGAGGCGGGCTTCATCGGGCTGAGGTACACGCTGGGCATCGCCCGCGGCACGCCACCCGAGGAATTCGCCCATGCCCGTTACATTCTCCTCTGGGGCGCCAATCTCCTCACCTCTAACGCCCACCTGTGGCCCTTCGTCCGGGAGGCCCGGAAGAACGGAGCGAAGGTGGTGTGCATCGACCCGGTGCGCACACGCACGGCCCGGGCGTCCGACTGGTGGCTGCCCATCCTGCCGGGGACCGACGGAGCGCTGGCCCTGGCCATGATGCACGTGATCTTCCGGGACGGGCTGGAGGACCGGGCGTTCATCGAGGAGCACTGCATAGGTGGCGATCGGCTGCGGGAGCGGGTGGCGGAATGGACGCCAGAGCGCGCCGCCGCCATCACGGGGTTAGACCCGGACGTCATCACGCAGCTCGCCCGCGAGTATGCGACCACGCGCCCGGCGGTGATCCGCATCAACTACGGCATGCAGCGTCACGCGGGCGGCGGCATGGCCGTGCGGACCATCGCCTGCCTGCCCGCGCTGGTGGGCGCGTGGCGGGACGTGGGCGGCGGACTGCTCCTCTCCACCAGCGGCGCGTTCCCCCTCAACTATCAGAAGCTGGAACGCCCTGATCTCTGCCCGCCGGACACCCGGGCGCTGAACATGGTGGAGCTGGGCCGCGTCCTGAACGAGGTGGATGATCCGCCTATCCAGGCGTTGGTGGTGTACAACAGCAACCCGGCCGCCGTCGCTCCTGATCAGGCCGCGGTGCGAAAAGGGCTGAGCCGGGAGGACCTCTTCACCGTGGTGCTGGAGCACTTCCAGACCGATACGGCCGACTACGCGGACATCGTGTTGCCGGCCACCACGCAACTGGAGCACTGGGATCTGGTCAAGCCCTACGGCCACTATTACCTGGCCCTCAACCGCCCGGCCGTCGCCCCCCTGGGCGAGAGCAAGCCCAACAGCGAGATCTTCCGGCTGCTGGCCCAGCGCATGGGATTCGACGATCCCTGCTTCCAGGATGACGATCTGACGATCATCCGGCAGGCGCTGGAGAACGACGCGCCGGAGCTGGCCGGTGTGACCCTCGAACGGCTGCTGGAGCAGGGCTTCGTGCGGCTGAGCCTGCCCGATCCCTATCGCCCCTTCGCCGACGGGCGGTTCCCCACCCCCTCCGGCAAGTGCGAGCTATACAGCGAGCGCATGGCCCGGGACGGATACGATCCCCTGCCCACGTACGTCCCGCCCAATTGGGAGGCCGAGGTCCGCTCTGAACGAGCGGCGGAAGGGCTCCTGCTGGTCTCGCCGCCCGCCCACGCCTTCCTCAACTCCACCTTCGTCAACGTAGACCGGCTGCGGCGGCGCGAGGGCGAGCCGATGGTCTGGATGCATCCGGACGACGCCGCGCGGCACGGCATCGAAGATGGGCAGATCGTGCGCGTCTGGAACGAGCGGGGGGGCTTCCTCGCCCGCGCCCGGGTGACCGGGGATGTGCGCCCCGGCGTATGCATGGCCCCCAGCATCTGGTGGCCCAAGCTCAGCCCCGGCGGGCAAAACGTCAACTTCGTGACCTCGCAAGCCCTGGCCGATATGGGCGGCGGGGCGACATTTCACGACTGTGTGGTCAACGTGGCGCCGGAGGATTGATCGACAGACGATGGACAAAAGACGGAGGTCGAAAGAGAGGGAATGAGGGAAGAGGATATCCATACTCCGGAGGATCTGGCGCGGTACATCGAGCAGCACGGCATTGAGGCCGAGCTGGTGAGGCCGCCCCATGAGACTCCATCGGTGACCGCGGCGGCCAGGGCGGTCGGGTGCGCCCCGGAGCAGATCATCAAGTCCCTGGTCTTCCTGATCGACGGCCAGCCCTACCTGGTCATCGCCAATGGCAACGCCCGGGTGAGCTATCGCCGGCTGGCCGCGCACTTCGGCGTTAGCCGCAAACGGGTGCGGATGGCATCGCCGGATGAGGTGCTGAAGCTAACCGGATATCCGGCCGGCGGCGTGCCCCCGTTCGGGCTGCCCAACCCGCTGCCGGTGCTCATGGACCCCGGCGTGTTGGATCAGAAGATCGTCTACGGCGGCGGCGGCGATGACCACACGCTGGTACGGATCTCTACAGCGGAGCTTCGCCGAATCACACAGCCCACGATCGTAGCGATTGTGGAGGATTCGCGAACATCCCATTCATAACCCACCTTCCGATCACGATACGAGGTGATGGACATGCCCCTCGTCCAACCCAGCAAAGGCCAGATGGAGGCCGAGATCACCAAAGCCATCATCCAGTTCGAACGAGAGCACCTGGGCCGTGGGCCTCAAGAGGCTCGCGCCTGGATTATCCAGGACCTCATCCTGGTCCGCCTCAAAGGGGTCCTGACCCCGGCAGAGGCGAAGCTGGCTCAAGACACGGAGGGACGGAACCTGATCAAGCAGGTCCGCATGCAATTGATCGAAGGGTCCCGTCCCCTGCTCGAGGCGATGATCCAGGACATCACCGGCGTGTCGGTAGTCAGCCTGCACAGCGATGTCAGCACCCAAACAGGCGAACGGATCATCGTCTTCACCCTGGCGGAGAACCTGGAGCACAAGATCAACCGGTAGAGGACGGAGCCGGGAGCCGCATCTCCCCCATCGTCTCCCGCTCCAATCTGCTGACGCCCGGGGAGACCACTCGCGCCGGGTAACACGCGGGGACTTCCCCACCCTCCCGGGTTCCATCGCCGGCTTTGCCCCCCCGATCTCGCGGCCGCCTTGTTTGACGTGAGAAAGCCCACTATGCTATACTCAATCGAAATTGAACAACGATTCCATCGGCGGACAGGGCGGAAGGTACGCTCCCGACGAGGGAGAGGACCGGCCGCCAGGTAGGCCAACACCGTGCTCCTGAGAGATAACTTTGGTGTTGGCCTTTCTTGTTTAAACCAGAATGAGGCGGAGTAGCCGCGGGTGAAGTCCACTGGGATGTGGCCAAACGACGCCCCAAGGCTCTCCTTGCGGAGGTAACAACGGATGAGTGACTGGTATCGCCGGGACCCGGTGGATGTTTTGGCGCGCCTGGAGACCGACGCCGAACGGGGGCTGAGCCAAGCCGAGGCCCAACGCCGTCTGGCGGAGTACGGCCCCAACGAGCTGATCGAACACGGGCTCAAAAGCCCCTGGCTGATCCTTTGGGAACAGCTGACGGCGATGATGGTGGTCATCCTGATCGTCGCCGCCGTGGTCTCAGCCGCTCTGGGCGATTACAAAGATGCCATCGCCATCGTGGCGATCGTCGTGCTCAACGCCGTACTGGGGTTCACCCAGGAGTATCGAGCAGAAAAGGCCATGGCGGCCTTGAAGAAGCTGTCCGTGCCGACGGTGAAAGTCCGGCGGGATGGCCATGTGCAGGAGATCTCCGCCCGAGAGCTGGTTCCCGGAGACATCGTGCTGCTGGAGGCGGGCGACCTGGTGCCAGCGGACGGCCGGCTGCTGGAGAGCATCAACCTGCGCGTCCAGGAGGCCGCCCTGACCGGCGAATCGGAGCCGGTGGAGAAGAGCCCGGGGGCGCTGGACTACGAGGACCTGCCCCTGGGCGATCGGCGCAACATGGTCTACATGGGCACGGTGGTCACCTACGGACGTGGGGTGGCCGTGGTCACCGCGACGGGGATGCACACGGAATTGGGACGCATCGCCGAGATGATTCAGACGGTGAAGCGGGAGCCCACCCCACTGCAGCGACGGCTGGAACAGTTGGGACATGGCCTGGCCGTGGCCGCCCTGGTGATCGTGGCTGTGGTCTTCGTGCTGGGCGTGCTGCGAGGCGAGGATCTGCGCCTGATGTTCCTCACAGCCATCAGCCTGGCCGTGGCGGCGGTCCCCGAGGGATTGCCGGCCGTGGTCACCATCGCCCTGGCCCTGGGCGCCCAGCGCATGCTCCGACGCCGCGCCCTGATCCGCAAGCTGCCGGCGGTGGAGACGCTGGGCTCCGTCACCGTCATCTGCTCGGACAAAACGGGCACCCTGACGGAAAACCGCATGACCGTCACGGTGCTGGATGTGGCCGGGAAGACCGTGAGCCTGACCGAGGTGCTCCAACGTGGGCAACCCGTATGGACACGCTTCGGGAACCCCCACCCGGCGCCGGAAGCTCCGGCCGAGGAGGCCGCCGCCCCGGACCTGCCAGAGGCAGATGCACGCGGCGAGGAAACGCTAGATCCGTCGCTGCAGCTTCTGCTGGCGGGGGCCGCCCTGTGCAACGATGCCATCCTGGAACCCGTGGACGATGGCTCCGGGCGTCTGCGCGCGCTGGGTGACCCGACGGAGGGGGCGCTGGTGGTGGCCGCGGCTCAATTCGGCCTGCTCAAGGCCGAGCTGGAGCGAGCGCTACCCCGAATCGCCGAGGTCCCCTTCACCTCAGAGCGGAAACGCATGACCACCGTCCACCGCGTCCCATCCTCGCAGGAGCAACGGCCCGCCTGGCTGCCCAGCCTGGGAGATGGGGCGGCCGTGGTCTTCACCAAGGGCGCCGTCGACACCCTGCTGGAGGTGTCGAGCCAGGTATGGGTGGACGGCCGCGTCGAGCCCCTGGACGATCAGTGGCGCCGCCGCATCCAGGCCGCCAACGACCGTCTGGCCCAGGACGGGATGCGCGTGTTGGGGGTCGCCTATCGTCTCCTGGAAGCGCCGCCCGCGGACGGCGAGGAGGAGACGCTGGAGCGCGACCTGATCTTCGTGGGGCTCGTGGGCATGATCGATCCGCCACGGCCGGAGGTCAAGGAGGCGGTGCAGACATGCAAGACGGCCGGCATCCGTCCCATCATGATCACCGGCGACCATCCCCTGACAGCTCGCCACATCGCCCAAGAGCTGGGCATCGCCACCGACGGCCGCGTGATCACGGGGCAGGATCTGGCCCGCATGGACATCGAGGAACTGGAGACCATCGTCGAGGAGGTCCCAGTCTACGCCCGTGTGTCCCCAGAGCACAAGCTGAAGATCGTCCAGGCCCTGCAGGATCAGGGGCACATCGTGGCCATGACGGGGGACGGGGTGAACGACGCCCCCGCATTGAAGAAGGCCGACATCGGGGTGGCCATGGGCATCACCGGCACCGATGTGGCGAAGGAAGCGGCCGACATGGTGCTCCTGGACGACAATTTCGCCACCATCGTGGCCGCCGTGGAAGAGGGCCGGACCATTTATGACAACATCCGCAAGTTCATCAAGTACACCCTGACCTCCAATACCGGCGAGATCTGGGTGATGCTGGCGGCCCCCTTCCTGGGAATGCCTCTCCCCCTGCTCCCCCTGCAGATCTTGTGGGTCAACCTGGTCACGGATGGGCTGCCCGGGCTGGCCCTGACCCTGGAGCCAGCCGAGCGAGACACCATGCGCCGCCCGCCCCATCACCCCCAGGAGAGCATCTTCGGCCGGGGAATGAGCTGGGACATCTTGTGGGGAGGGCTATTGATGGGATTGGTATCCCTGGGGATGGGCTACTGGGCCTGGAGCGCGGCGCATCCCACCTGGCAGACAATGGTCTTCACGACGCTCACCCTGTCCCAGATGGGCAACGCGCTAGCCATCCGCTCAGAGCGGGATTCACTGTTCCGGATCGGCCTCCTCTCCAACAAACCTCTACTGGGCGCCGTGCTTTCGACTTTCATCCTGCAACTGGCGGTGATTTACGTCGCTCCCCTGCAGGGGATCTTCAAAACGGTAGCCCTGCCCCCGGGCGACCTGGCGATCAGCCTGGCCCTAAGTACAGTGGTCTTCTGGGGAATGGAGTTGAGGAAGTGGCTGTCGCGCCGGAAAGGTAACCAGGACTTCAGAGCAGAGAGCCCTTCAGTCCCGAAGAAACCTTCCTCTCCGTGACCGAGACGGAACGGATCATGAGAACAGTAGGAAAGGATAAGGCACTATCATGAAGCGAGAGACACCAACATCCCCTACGCCCTTCAGGCCGGTCACGCTGCGCTGGACGTTGGGTATAGCGACGCTGCTGTTCGGGATGCTTTTCGGCCTGGGAGCCTACACTTTCGACTATGCAGAGGGCACGGCGTATTTCTCTGATGACCCGAATGCCTGCTCGAACTGCCACGTGATGCGTGAGCCATTCGACAGCTGGAGCCGCTCGAGCCATAAGGCCACAGCAACCTGCAACGACTGCCACACCCCGCATGACCTCCCTGACAAGTGGTTGGCCAAAGGGCTGAACGGCTGGAATCACAGTTGGGCCTTTACTACCGGAGACTTTGCAGACCCGATCCGCATTCGGGCATTTAACGCGCAGATTGTTCAGCAAAACTGCGTGAGCTGTCACCAGACACTCGTGAGCCAGATCCATCGTTCCGGGTCGCAACAGGAGCTATCTTGCGTTGCCTGCCACGGCAATGTAGGACATGGTAAATAAACACATGTGCGCCTTTGCGCTGTTGTAAACGAACACAAACCAGCTCAAGGAGGACACTTTCATGGGACAGTTTCTGCTTTCGCGACAAATGCTCGTCTACGTGGTTATTTTCGTAACCACCGCAGTCCTGACGGCAGCAGTGGCCGGCCTGTTGGTGAATATCACCGAACGCAAACGAGAAGCGGCTCAGTATCCGCTCAAGGTGGTCGAGATTCCAGAGGGTGAGCTCGACCCGGCTGTGTGGGGCAAGAACTTCCCTCACCAGTACGACTCCTTCATCAAAACCCAAGAGGACTATGGCAAGACCCCCTATGGTGGATCAACGCCCTATAACAAACTAGAGAAATACCCGGCCATGGTGCGGTTGTGGGCCGGCTATGCCTTCAGTATCGACCACAATGAGGACCGGGGGCACTACTATGCTCAGATCGACCAGCGCAACACTCAGCGAGTCCAGGTCGTTGAGCAGCCTGGTGCCTGCATCAACTGTCACGCCGCCGAGGCGCCGCAGTTGATCGCCGAACTGGGCTGGGAAACCTTCAATCGGACGCCCTACAACGAGCTGAAGGACAGGCTGCACCTGGGTACGTCTTGCGCCGATTGCCACGACCCTCAGACGATGGATCTGGTCATCACGCGGCCGGCCCTCATCAATGCGCTTGAGAAGATGGGCGTCGATCTGAACCAGGTGACCCGGCAGGAGATGCGTTCATACGTCTGTGCCCAATGCCATGTCGAGTATTACTTCCTGGGCGAGAACAAGGTGTTAACCCTTCCCTGGAGCAAGGGGTTGACAGTGGAGGCCATCGAGGAGCATTATGATGCGTACGGCTTCAAAGATTGGACGCATAAGGAAACCGGTGCTCCCATGATCAAGATCCAACACCCTGAGTATGAGCTGTGGAGCACAGGGATTCACGCTCGCTCGGGGGTGTCGTGCGCTGACTGCCACATGCCCTTTACGCGTGTGGGCAGCGTGAAGGTATCAGATCATTGGGTGCGCAGTCCGCTGACGAACCTGCGCCAGGCTTGCGGGACCTGCCACAACCTGCCAGAGGAAGAGCTACGGGCAAGGGTGATAACCATACAGGACAAAACGGCTGAACTCCTACGCCGCAGCGAAGAGGCGCTGTTGTCTGCGGCGGACGCCATTGTGGCTGCTCGGGAGGCCGGCGCGAGCGACGAGGAGCTGGCTGAGGCGCTGCAGCTGTACCGTGCGGGCTCCCTGCGTTGGGACTTTATCTCCTCGGAGAACAGCACTGGCTTCCACAGCCCGCAGGAGTCGGCTCGCGTGTTGGCCGCAGCAATTGACCTGGCCCGTCAGGCTGAACTGAAGGCCCGGCAGGTCACGACCAGACGATAGGGAACGGGCTGAAGAGAGGTGGGAGTGAAGTATGAATTCCTTACTGCAGTTCCTGTTGGCTCTGGCCATCATCATCGCGGCCGCCAAAGCGGCGGGGTACCTGAGCATCCGGCTGGGGCAGCCGGCCGTCCTGGGTGAGCTGCTGGCCGGTCTGGTTCTGGGCCCCACCGTGTTGAACATGCTGCACTGGCCCCTGTTCGGCGGCGAGCATCTGGGGGAGACCCTCAGCCTCCTGGCCCACCTGGGTGTTCTGTTCCTGATGTTTATCGCCGGGCTGGAGGTGGACTTGAAAATGATGATAAGCTCCGGGCGGCCGGTGGTGCTGGCCGGTATCATGGGTGTAATAGCACCGGTGGCCCTGGGGATGGCGGCGGCGCTGCCCTTCGGCTTTGATCCGCAACAGAGTCTGGCCATCGGCCTGGTGCTGGCCGCCACCAGCGTCAGCATCTCAGCCCAAACCCTGATGGAATTGGGGGTGTTGCGCAGCCGAGTGGGCGTGGCCCTGCTGGGCGCGGCCGTGGTGGACGACGTGTTGGTGATCCTACTGCTGTCCCTCTTTGTCGCCCTGGTGGGCGGCGGGGGTGGAGGCGCCGTGACCGTCCTCTGGGTGCTGGCAAAGATGATCGCCTTTCTGGGCCTGGCCATCTGGCTGGGGGCGCGCATCATCCCCCGTTTGAGCTCTTGGGTAGAGCAACTCCCCATCAGCCAGGGCGTGATGTCCCTGGCAATAGTGGTCACCCTGCTCTACGCCTGGGCCTCTGAGGCCTTGGGAGGCATAGCCGCCATCACCGGGGCGTTCCTGGCCGGGCTGCTCTTCGCCCGGACGCCCCTGCGACAGCATATCGAGACGGGGATGCATGGCCTGGCCTACGCCTGGCTGGTGCCGGTCTTCTTTGTGAGCATCGGCCTGGAGGCCAACGCCCGGGCCCTGGGTATCGGCGGACTGTCCTTCGCTCTGGTCATTGTGGGCGTGGCCGTGGTCTCCAAGGTGCTCGGCTGTGGGATTGGCGCGCGGTTGGGGGGCTTTTCCAACAGCGAGGCTCTGCGACTGGGGGTAGGTATGACCTCGCGGGGCGAGGTGGGGCTCATTGTAGCTACGGTGATACTGGACGCCGGTTTGCTGGACGAAGCGATCTTCGCCGCCGTAGTGCTCATGGTCCTGGCAACGACGCTGGTGACCCCCATCATGCTGCGGGTGCTCTACCCGCAGGCCGGCGGCCAACCGGAGCCGGTCGAGGTTCCCGGGGCTTCGTCGTGAGTTCGGCCGAATAGCCTCGCCCTGATGTACGAAAGAACGGGCCGTGGCTTGGTCAGGATTGGCCGCAGCAGGCCGGGGTCAGATGAAAACTTTTGTATCCCGGAAAGGAGTAATCATGACACATCTGTTAGTTTTCGTACTGGATAACCTGGAGCAGTGCTCAGATATCCTGGATGCCTGGGAAGAAGCCGGGGTCCCGGGAGTAACCATCCTGGAGAGCACTGGTCTGAGGCGCGTGCGTGGTGTGGTGCGGGATGACTTGCCGCTGTTGCCCTCCCTGAATGATCTCCTGGCCAGCCGGGAATTGCACCACCGCACCCTCTTCACCGTTATCGAGGACGAGGCCACCCTGGAACGGGTCATCGCCACCACGGAGCGGGTCGTCGGTGACTTCAATCGCCATCACACCGGCCTTCTGTTTGTCGTCCCCGTGACCCGGGTACTGGGTCTGAGGAAACGAGATGCAGGGGAACCATGAAATCCATTTTCGGGTGAAGCCATTGCCCACCTGACCGAATTGGGCGCGGTCTCCCTGATGTCCATGGCCGGCCTGGGGGCGCGGCTGGGGAGCTGGAATGGTTTCACGGGCCAAAGTTGCTCTGATCATTGCCAACCTCGGACTGGTGGAGGGCTTGACCGGGCCGAAGATCTCTGCCACAATCGTAGTCATGGTCATCTTTACCGCGCGGGTTACTCCGCTGATGCTGCACGCGCTGTCTGCCCAGCCCAGCCAGCGGCTACCCCTTCATGGCGTTGATCTGCCGATCGATATATCTTCTGAAAGTGAGCAATCATGATATACTTTGCTCGTTTATGTCTTGGATGAAGAAAAGTTACGGGTGAGGATGACAAGCGTACAGGACAAAACTGCTGAACTCCTACGCCGCAGCGAAGAGGCGCTGTTGCCTGCGGCGGACGTCCTCGTGGCTGCTCGGGAGGCTGGCGCGGGCGATGAAGAGTTGGCTGAGGCGCAGCAACTGTACCGTGCGGGCTCCCTGCGTTGGGACCTTATCTCTTCGGAGAAAGGACGAGGAAACCGATGACACAACTACTGATTGTTATCTTAGATGACCTGGCGTGTATGCCGGACTTGCTCCAGGCCTGGCAAGCCATCGGCGTGCCAGGGACAACTATCCTGGAAAGCGTGGGGGCCTACCGGGTGAGTACCTGGCTCAGTCGAGTGGGCCTGGGGGCGCTCGACGGCCTTTTCGAGGCCAAAGAGGTACGCCGGCGCACGCTCTTAGCGGCCATTGAGGACGACGATCTCCTGGCCCAAGCTGTGGCCGAGGCGGAGCGGATAGTGGGTGGTTTTGACCGGCCGGACAGCGGCCTGTTGCTGGTGTTGCCCGTGGCCCAGGCGAGAGGATTGCACAAAGTCCGCCCCGCGCCATCCCAGGAGGAGTTGCCCCCTGCCGTCCGGCCGGACTGGAAGCTCCTACGAGATACGCCGGTCGAGGAGGTGGCAGCCATCCTGGACCTGGAGCCGACCATTGTCAGCCCCGACACTCCCCTGGACGAGGTAGCTCGGGCCATGCTGGCTCACCCCAACGTCCACGTGGCCTGCGTGGTGGCTGAAGACGGCCGGCTGGTGGGGGTGCTCAGCCTACGCTCTCTGGCCGATGACTTCTTCTTCCACATCCTGCCCGAGGAGTTTATGAGCGAGGTCACCGACTTGAAACAGGCGATGCAGTTCGCCGAGAAGAGCCGCATGCGCACCGCAGCCGACGCCATGCAGGAGCCGGTCTGGGTGAAACGAGGGGAGAAAGTGAAGGATGCCTTCAAGCGCATGCACGAGCATGATCTCTCGGGCGTGCCGGTGGTGGACGAACGTTACCATATCGTAGGATATATCAACCTGCTGGAGCTGCTGGCTATCTGCCTGGAGCGGGGAGAGGAAGCCGAGAACGGCGAAAAGGAGAGCCCATGAATCCCACCTGGGTGGCTGGAGGTATCTTCCTGATCACCTACGGCCTGATTGTCACCGAACGAGTGCACCGCACGTTGGCGGCGTTGCTGGGTGGGGTGGCCATGATATTCCTGGGCGTGCTTCCACAGGAGCAGGCCTTTGGCGCGGTGGACTGGAACGTTATCTTCCTGCTGGCGGGCATGATGGCTATCGCCAACGTGCTGCGGGAAACCGGGCTCTTCCAGTGGATCGCCGTCCAGGCCGTCAGGCTAGGGAAAGGGGATCCCTTCCGTATTCTGGTTATCCTCTCTTTGGTCACCGCCATCACTTCGGCGTTCCTGGACAATGTGACCATCGTGGTGCTGGTGGCGCCGGTCACCCTGCTGGTCGCGGCCAGTCTGCGAGTCAGCCCGTTGCCCTACCTCATCGCCGAGATCCTGGCCTCGAACATCGGCGGGATGGCGACCCTTATCGGCGATCCACCCAATATCCTCATCGGCAGCGCAGCCGGCATCGACTTCGTCACCTTCGCCGCGAACATGGCGCCGATCAGTGTGCTGATTCTGATCGCTTTTGTTGGACTGGCCTGGTTCCTGTTCAAAAAGGAACTGCAGCGCGGCAAAAGCGGTCCATTGGACGTCGAGTCTCTGGACACCTCGGAGTTGATAACGGACGTTCAGTTGCTGCGCAAATCCCTGATCGTCATGGGAGGCGTGATCCTGGGCTTTCTACTCCACGGAGTCTTACACCTGGAGGTGGCCACCATCGCCCTGGCCGGCGCGACGATCTTAATGCTGTGGAACCGTCACGATCCCCATCACGTGCTATCCGAGATCGAGTGGACGACGCTGTTCTTCTTCATTGGCCTGTTCATTACCGTGGAAGCAGTGGTGCAGGTGGGGATCATTGAGACGGTGGCCCGGGCAGCGCTGCGCCTGACCGGTGGGGACCTGACCTTGACCTCCATGCTGCTTATCTGGCTGTCGGCTGTTGTCTCGGGTATCGTGGACAACATCCCCTATACAGCGACCATGATCCCGGTAGCGGAGAGCCTGGGGAAAACAATGCCGGTGGCGCCGCTATGGTGGGCGCTGGCAATGGGCGCCGACCTGGGAGGCAACGCCACGCTGGTGGGCGCCTCGGCCAACGTCGTCGTGGCCAGCATAGCCGAGCGCAGCGGGCACCCCATCAGCTTCCGCCTGTTCCTGCGCTACGGCGTCATCACCACGTTCCTGTCCCTGATCATGGCCAGCCTTTACATGTGGATTCGCTATCTATAGGACGCGACCCCGAGGTAGGACGGTGATATGGACGAGATCCTTCTGGAGGTGAGCCTGATCCTGGCCCTGATCTTGCTCAACGGCTTCTTCGCCGCGGCCGAGATCGCCGTGGTCTCCGCCCGCAGGAGCCGCCTGCAAGTCCTGGCAGCCGAAGGACACCCTGGAGCGCAGCGCGTGCTGGCCCTGCAACAGGACCCGAGCCGCTTCCTCTCCACGGTGCAGATCGGCATCACGCTGGTCGGAGCTCTGGCCTCCGCCATCGGCGGCGCCAGCGTGGTTCGCTTCCTGGAGCCCCGCCTGGCGGCGTTACCCCTGCCCTGGTCGGCAGCCTACGTCGAAGCAGTGGCCCTGCTGCTGGTCGTGGCCGTGATCTCGTATCTCTCGCTAGTGGTGGGCGAGCTGGTGCCTAAGAAGTTGGCGTTACGCCGGGCTGTGGCTCTGGCCATAACGCTGAGCGCCCCTCTGGACTGGCTCTCCCGCCTGGCGCATCCGCTGGTGTGGATCCTCACCCGGTCAAGCGATCTGATCCTGCGGCTCGTGATAGAGCTGAGTGATCTCCTGTTCCCGACGGAGGAGGAGGAAGAGGCCGGGGTGACCGATGAGGAGATCCTGGCCATGCTACGCGAGGGTGTGGCCGCGGGCGCTTTTCACCCCTCCGAACAGGCGCTGGTGCAGGGCATATTCCGCTTCGCCGATCGGCGAGTGCAGGAGGTCATGCGGCCCCGAGCCGACATCACGGCCGTGGAGGCCAGCACCCCACTGGCCCAGGTGTTAGATCTAGCCCGGCAGAGAGGATACTCCCGCTATCCGGTCTACGAGGGGGATCTCGACCACATCGTGGGCCTGGTGCATGTCAAGGATCTGCTATCGGACGACGACCTGCAACGACCGGTCAGGGAGGTGGCCCGAGAGCCCCTGCTGGTACCGGACAGTCTGCGGCTGATCGAGCTGCTCCGCCAGTTCCAAAGGGCCGGGATGCATCTAGCCATCGTGCTGGATGAATACGGCGGCACCGCCGGGCTGGTCACCCTGGAGGATCTGCTGGAAGAGATCGTGGGGGACATCGAAGATGAGCACCCCCACCCTGTGCCGGGACCCCGGCGTCGCTCCGACGGGATACTGATCGTGCCGGGGACACTGCCCGTGCACGATCTGGCCCAGACGCTGGGGCTGGCCATCCCAGAGCACACCCCCTACGACACGGTAGCGGGTCTGATCCTGTATCTGCTGGGCCATATCCCACAGCCAGGGGAGGAGGTCGTTTACGAGGGATATCGGTTCGTCGTCCAGGAGATGGAAGCCCGACGGATCAGGCAGGTGATGATCATCCCTGCGGCCCGTAAAAAGGGAGGCGGGCAGGCCGGACAGCCCTGCGCCTCGTGAAATCCCCAAGGCTGTGGTAGAATATCCTCGTCTTCCCCTCACTCACCAACTCACGGGCGAACACGAGGATGGCCGATCTCACAAGCGCTGACGTTCTCGTCGTGGGGGCGGGGCCGGCCGGCAGCGCGGCCGCGGCCCGGCTGGCCCAGGCGGGCTGGGACGTGCTCCTGGTCGACAAAGCCCACTTCCCGCGCGAGAAGACATGCGGCGGCGGTCTGACACCTCGAGCCGTCGCCGCGCTGCAAGCGCTGGGAGCGCTGGATCAGGTGGCCGCTCGGGCCCATCGCGTGACGGGCGCCCGACTCGTCTCCCCCTCAGGCCATCAGCTCCACATACGCTTCGCCGACCACCTCGATGGGCTTCCCCCCTACGGGCTGGCCATCCCCCGCCTATACCTGGACGACCTGCTGCGTCGGCACGCCATCGACCAGGGAGCCCGCTTCCTGCCCGGCTGTAAGGTCGCCGGCCCCCAGCGCGATCACGTCCTCCACACGGTGATCGGGCAACGGGATGGCGAGCGGATCACCCTGCACGCCCGGCTGGTCATCCTGGCCACAGGCGCCTATCTGCCGATCCTGCGCGCCTTCGGGTTCCTGGACCACATGCCCCCCACGGTATTGGCGGCGCGAGCGTATTGGGATGGCCTTCAGGGCCCCGCGGACGCGTTCGAGTTCTATTTCGACCGTCGGCTGCGCCCGGGCTACGCGTGGCTGTTCCCCACGGGAAATGGACGCGCCAACGTCGGGGTCGGCCTGTTCCCCACAGGCCGAGAACATCCCCACTCCGCCGCCCGCCTGCTACCCGGCCTCCTCGATGGACATCCCCTCCTGCGGGAGCGGCTATGTCAGGCGCATCGGGCGACCCCGATCAAGGGCTATCCGCTGCGCACCGACTTTCCAAGCCATCCAACGGTTCGAGAAAACGTGATGGTCGTCGGCGAAGCGTGCGGGCTGGTCAACCCGGTGACAGGGGAGGGAATCGATCTGGCGATCGAGAGCGGGTTGTTGGCGGCGGAGATCGCGAACGAGGCACTGCGCCATCTCGGGGATCGCTTCACGACCACGCTACGCCGATACGATCGCGAGCTGCGCAGGCAATTCGCGGAGTTCTTCCGAGAGATGCGGGCTCTACTCCGGCTGGCCATGGGGCGAAAGGCGCTGGACGTCCTGATCCGAAAGGGCGCTCGCCACCCGGAGCTGGCCCACACGATCGTATACATCAACCTGGGGCTCATCTCCCCGCTCGCCGCGTTCACCCCTCGGACGTGGCGGGATATCCTCTTCTGACCCGAGGGCGCCGGCGGACCGCCCCGGCGGCCTCATCGATCAGGCGCACATAATCGCCGGCGGGCACCCCTACCAGGTCGAGTGTGAACTGATAAAGCGCATAGACCTCCATGGCGAACGGGAGATAACCGCCATACCCCAGGATGGGCATCTCGAAAACATGGAAGAAGCTGACGAACGGCACATGGTAGATCCACTTGGGCAGCGCGTAGTAGTTCCACATCTCCCAGAAGAAGCCGCACGTCAGCCCGGCCAGCCAGAGGGCGACGATAGGTCGCCAGTCCCCCTGACGGAGATACGTGATGAGGCTGGGGCGGCCGCGCAGGTGATTGATCGGGTCCAGGATCAGATATACGGAGAGCCATACCAGGGGAAACGCGTATCGCGGCGCCGTGATCACCGCCACGACGGCGACGATCCCGAGCAGGATCGCATTGGTGAGCGCGCGCGGCGTATCACTCACTCGCGGGCCGGAGGGGAGCCTCTGAATCCACCCGGCCGTGCCCCACAGCTCGGCCGTCTCCAGCACGGCGGGCGTCACGATGGTGAAATGGACCGTAGCCGTCAGGAAGTAGGAGAGCCCGCTCCACTCCCCGGTGCCGATATACTCCCAGTTCTGCAGGTAGCGATTGAAGAACTCGAATAGCCACCAGGCCGGCACGGAGGCGGCGAAGAGCCCCAGGAAGCGCGCACGGTTACGATGCCAGAGCGATGTGCCCTTGCGCGCGTACACCAGGGCATCCACAACGAGGATATAACCAACCCAGAGGAGCAGGAACGCATGGTGGGAAAGGAATTCCAGCCCCTCCGGCCTGAGCCAGGATAACGGCCACCCGGCCGCGATGAGCGCCAGGCCGAGGAAGCCGTAAAGCGGGAAGCGCCAGCGTGATCTGTCCTTCACGATCAAATCGATCCTCCTGAGAGCTTCATGATCTTGTAGGCCAAAATAAGGAGGAAAGCCAGGATGATGAGTAACCCGAGAACGCTCTTTGTGCATCCCCACGTCATGGCAGCCGGGCTTGGGCCGGGATCCAAGGAAGGCTTTCTGGGTAGGAAGTATCTTTGTATTGATCCCCACCAATACAAAAATTGGCGTGCGATGAAACCGACCACCAACGCAACCATGCCGCCCCAAATACATCCGCTCGAGAAAGCGGGCTCTATCTCTAGCGGCTGTAAGAACTCCCGAACAATCATGCCAGCTAGAGAATCAAGCAGCGCGTTCCCAATGCGAATCAGCATGCGAACCAGATCCACCATGCCTGCCCCCATGAACTCGAGGAGCCCAACACCAGTTTGACTTTTGCAACGCCCGGCCCTATAATAGAACAGGCGTTCGAGAGGGTGGGAAAGTCTGGATACAAGGTTGGGTGGATGCAAAGGTTACTAGAATTTTTAACAAGTCTATACTGGCTCGCCCTGCCTCAAACCATTGTTGAAAACCTCCTCTACGCTGATTGGAGCACAGCCAAGCGCAAGAATACCCTGGTTAGCGAATTCCTACGTAATCTTCTAGGATTAAACTCTGTGCCCTTTTTCGTTCCTATGGATAGCCCATGGTCCGCAGGGGAAATCCACGCCCTGCTAGCCAAGCATGGTATCAAAATGTGGGGAGTAGGATGGGCCAACGGAGAATTGTTCTTTCGCGTCCGCAAGCAACAAGCGATCTGGGCACAATATGTAATGCTACGCGCTGGCGTCCCACTCACCCATGGACTTCTCGCCTCCCATAGCAGCCTTGAAAAGCATCCAATCCAGCAAGTCTCCTCTGACAAAGGAATGCCCCATCATGAGGCTCGGAAGCAAGCACACAGAAAACAACGAGCCAGGGGACAAGGAATCCTGTCCGCTATTGATCAATTCTTAAATGACATCGACTCATCCTTGGGAGGATAGAAAACCCTTACCAGCATCTCTCAATCCGCGATCACCGTTCGGCGGCGGACGTCGGGATCGGTGAACACGTCCTCTACATCTGTGGCGCGGGACGAGAAGCTCCACACGACAGCACCTTCCGGCCCCGCCTGGAACCAATGAAACGTGTTCGGCGGGGACGTCACCTGATCGCCCGGCCGCAATAGCGTCTCGTGCCATACGGTGTACGTGTGCCGCCGATGCGCGGGCGGGTTAGCCCTGGGATTTGGTGTCGACTCGCCGGGCATGTATAGGTACAGCTCGCCCCACTGACAGCGGAACGTCTCCTCTTTGCCCGGATAATCGCCCAGCGGCGGGTGCTTGTGCTGAGGACACGTCTGGCCGGGGAACAGCACCAATACCTTTACCCCGATCGCCGGGGTATCCACGAGCGTGAGGATCTGCACCCCGCTCTGCTCCAATTCCCCCAGCCCGAAGTCGGCTACCTCGATACGCTCGATCTCGTCCGGCCTCGCCACGATACCAGCATGGCGCAGCATCTCCGCCGCGCGCCGACGGGCGGCCTCATAATCTTGCCGTGTGATCATAACAGCGCCCTCACCAGATGCTGATAGGCTCGGGCGGGGATCCCCTCCTCGATGAACGCCTGCAATCGATCGCGCCCCAACTTATCCAGCAGCTCCCGGGCCGCCTCGACGATGGCGATGGTCGCCTCCATGGTCTCCACGGGATCACCATCGCGGGTGAGCACATCATAGGCCAGCCATCCCTCCCAATCCAGCCGCTCCAGATAGAACAACATCTCCACCAGGTCCCAAAGGTTCACGGAGCCGGGGAGCATGTCCCAATCCCACTCCCGGCCGTTGTCGTTGAAGTGGACATAGAACAGCCGTCCGGTCTGCGCCGCCAGACACATCACCTCGGCCGGCGTCTCCTTCGCCACCAGAGCGTGTCCCACGTCCATGGTAACCCCCACGTTGGGCAAGCCCAGCCGCTCACACAGGTACAAAGTACGCCCCATGTCGCCCAGGATGATGTAGTTGCGAGCTTCGTTCAGCTTGTACTCCAGGCTGATCCGCACGTCGGAGCGGTATCGGGCGGCCTCGGCGATTCCCTCCTCCAGCCAGCGCCACTGCTTCAGATAATCGGCCTGAAAATTATAATTATGCCCATCGATCAGGGGACAACAGGTCACCATCCACGCGCCCAACTCAGCCGCCAAATCCATGGCCGTCTTCAGCTCGGCGATGGCATCGGCCCGCAGTTGGGGATCGGGCGCGGTGAAGGAGCCCCTCCGCCACTTCTCAGCCGATTTCACGTTCAAGTTCACGGCCGACACGGGGAGCCCGGCGTCCTGAACCATGGCGATGGTCTGATTAGGATCAGAGAAATCCTGCGGATAGACGATCTCGATCCCTTCTACGCCGCGCACCCGCTTCACCATGGCCAATCGCTCGGCCAGGTCACGAGCGGGCTGATACTCATGGAAGCGATCGGCCTGGCGCCCCATCAGGGAGACCATGACGGCGTGTTTCAGTTGCATCAGCCACTCCCTTCTTCCTCACAATTGGAGCCTGGGGCTCCGGGCTCAGGGTACAAGATGCGGGATATGGATGCAGGATGCAGGATACAGGATGCAGGATGCAGGATGCAGGATGCAAGATGCAGGATGCGGTCATATGCCCAGCATGGAACGAGCTTCGGCGGGTGAGGCAATGGGGCGCTCGGCGTCCCGGGCGATCCGGGCGATGCGATCGATGAGCACGGCGTTGCTGCTCGCCCGCTCCCCCGGTCGATAGAAGATGTGATCCTCGAACCCCGCGCGGGCGTGTCCCCCCAGGGCGATAGCCCATAGCGCCGCCTGCAGGTCATGGCCGCCGTGTCCGGTCACCTCCCACAGGGCGCCTGGGGGCAGGCTCTCGACCAGGAACATGAGATTTCGGGCCGTCGCCGGCAGCGCGCCGGTCAGCCCCAAAACGAAGTTGAAGAACAGCGGTTCGGCGATCAGCCCCTGGCGAGCATACCGCAGCGCGTTCTCGATCATCCCCGCCTCGAAGATGGCGATGCCGGGCTTGATGCCGCGCCGGCGCATCTCCCGCACCCAATAGTCGATATCCTGAGGCGAGTTGATGTAGACGCCCTGATCGTAGTTCACCGAGCCCGGGTTCAGGGATGCCAGATCGATATCGGCCTGCAACGCCACGGAGCGGTCGGCCGCGCTGAAGCCGGTGAGCCCACCCGTCGAGCCCTCAATGAGGATATCACAGCGCTCACGGATAAGAGCGATGGTGCGACGGAACGCGGCCAGATCCTGCGTGGGGCGTCCCTGCTCGTCCAACACGTGCAGGTGTGCGATGGCCGCGCCCGCGTTCCAGGCCCGCACCACCTCGTCGGCGATTTGCTCGGGCGTCCGCGGCAGGTCCGGGTGAGCATCCAATTGACCGGGCGGCGCACACGGTGCCACCGTGATGATGAGCTTATCCATGAGCCACTCCCCAAGCTCTGATCCTCAACCCTCACCTTCCAGCTCAAGACCGACACGCGTCCAAAATCAGCCGCAACACGCCGGCATCGTTCTCCTCCTGATCACGCCACAGCCCGGGGCTCTGCGCCACCACCAGATCCAGACTGGGACAAACCCAGATGTGCTTGCTACCCGCGCCGGAGGCGGCGTAGCTGTCCCGCGGCAGCGAGGGCCACAACCGCCCATATTCATTGGTCCAGAAGGCGTAACCGTACGTCCACTTCTCCTCGGGCGCGTGGGAGCGGATATCCGGCGCCACCCGTACCGCCTCACGCAACCACGCCTCGGGGACCACCTGGCGATCCCCCCAGCGCCCCCAGTTGAGCCACAGCCAGCCCATACGCGCCATATCGTACGCCGTAGCGTAGATCTGCGTATAGTTGCCGAAGATGTGGATGCGAGCCCGCGGGGGCAGATCGAAATTGGTGTACCCCCAGGTCCACGTGCCGCCGATGGGATCCCGGATCTTCTCCTCCAGCAGCTGCCCGAACCCGGGCAGCCGCTCCGGATCGCGGCTATCGTAGTACCCATACCGAGTCGCGAGGGCATGGCAGAGGATGTTCATGCCAAAGGTCTGATAGTGGAAGACCTTCCCGGGCTCCTCGCCCGGCTTCAGATACCCGGACGTGTTGGAGATCAGCTGGCGGAAGGTGATGGCGCGATCCTTCTTCCGGGCGAAGCGGCCGGGCTTGGGCCCACACCCCTCCGGCACGTTCATCATCTCCGGATAGGAGGCCATCACCCGATCGTCAGCCGAGCCGATCACACCCTCGGCGATGGCGATGCCCAGCATGCAGCTGTACAGCGACTTGGCCGCCGAGGCCATGGGAAGCCGCTCGTCCGCCGCCACGCTGTCCGCCCACTCGGCCGCCAGGTATCCGTGACGCACGACCACCACGCGGTACGGGCGGCCATCGGCGCGCTCCGCCAGCCAGCGTCCCGCCGCCTCTAATTTCTCCGGATCGAACCCCAACGCGGCGGGTTCGCGTCGCGCCCACCTCTCCTCGGGATATACACGCTCGATGACCGCCATCCCTGCCCCCTCCTCCACAGCACGAGCGACCGCGCCGTGGCTAGCCTGATCGGGACGCGCCCGGATAGCCGGTGATCTCGGCCACCCGGCGGAAGAAGGCCCGTTTCAGGTCCGTGTTAATCGTCCAGTTCACCGGCGGCGTCTGAAAGCCGCTCAAGTCCTCGTACCGGGACTCCCGCGGCCGCGCCCGATAATCCACGTACACATCCCCTCCCCACGCGCCGGAACCCCCGAATCCCTGATCGAAATACCCCCACGACGCGTAGTTCCGCCACGCGGCCTCCAAGTTGGGCAGGCCGGGGGAATCCTCATTGATCACGATCGGCTTCGGATCCCGTTGGAACGCGGGCATCGCCCGCACGGCCCGGATCGCGGCCTCCAGCTGCGCCGGGCGATTGCCGTTCCCGTGAAGCAACACGAAGTCCGACGCCTCGACAAGCGAGGGAGACGGCAAGCCTTTCCCCGTCTCCACGTCGGCTCCCACCAGGCTGCAAGAGTAGAGGAAATCGGGGTGTGCCGATCGCAGGTCCTCGATCATCCAATGCACCCGATCAGGCGCCAGGACCCCGTAACCGAAGCGCTCATGCGCCTCATTGGCGATCTCGACGAGCACATTGCGATGCCCTGTATCCTCCAGAAATGCCATCGCATTGCGCGCCGCGCGCCACACGGCCCCCTCACCCTTCAGTTTGGTCACGTGGATCCAATAGAAGAGCCCCACAATCACCACCATGCCCAGTTCGTCGGCTCGCTCAATCACCCGGGCGATGCGATCGGCATAGGCGGGTTTCACATCACCCGTGGGTGTGAAGCCATTGTTGTCGAACTGATGGTAGATCTCGGGGCTGTAGAGCGGGCCTCCCCCCTGAAAGTTGATGGTGAACCCCAACACGCCGTGATCCCGCCACGACTCCAACGCGGCGCAGAACTCATCAGTGTTGCGATCCGGATCCCACTCTCCCGTATCCGGGTAGGCCCAGAGGTGACGAGTGCGCGGATTGGCATCATCAAAGGTGGCCTGCACAGCCCGCACGTTGAACAGGAGCCCTTCGACGGGATACCCCTCAAACTCCCGCCCGGGATACGTGGGCTGACCATCCACCAGGAACTTCTCGCCGGCGATCGCGACCCGAGTCATAAGCCTCCCCCCGAACCAGAGGGCTGACACATCAAAAAGGGCGGCCTCGCGGCCACATGAAAGAGCCGCTCGCCACTATTTTGCCCTAACATAGGATATCATGCAAGCGACTTGGCAAGAAGCCCCCAGCCCTGGCGGCGTATCCAAGATGATGGAAATGCTGCGAGGCAACCCACCTGATTCGAGCGGACGTAGTTGGCGAGGCAGGTCAGGGACTGAGTCCCCTCCACGGGAACCCCACTTTTCCGGCCCGCACCTGCCCTTCTCGGCCCTTTCCGAAGGACTCGGGCCGAGGCCGGGCAGGTCGAAGGCAGGAGAAAGGCTTTTTCCAGAGGGGCTCTGCCCCTCTGGGCCTCCCCCACAGCAGAAGCAACGGCATTTCTCAGACACACTCTCAGAGGCGTGACCGGGGATCGACCGCGTCGCGCAGCCAATCGCCCACCAGGTTCAGGGATAGGATCGTCAACGTCAAGGCCAGGCCCGGCGCGGCGGAGATCCACGGCGCCTGCCGCAGATAGAGCCGTCCTTCGTTCAGCATGGCCCCCCACTCGGGCACACCCGGCGGCGCGCCCAGCCCCAGAAAACTCAACGCGGACACGTTCAGCATGGCCCACCCCGCCTGCAACGTCGCGATCACGATCACCGCGCCGGTGACGTTGGGCAGCACATGTCGGAGCAGGATACGCCGCTCGGTGCAGCCGACCGCCCGGGCGGTGAGGATATAATCCTCGCCGCGAACGTGGGCCACGGCGCTGCGCACTACCCGGATCACGGTGGGAATGCCAGCCAGCCCGATGCCCAATCCCACAGCCCTTAATCCCGGCCCCATCACGGCGACGATCAGCATCGCCAGCAGGAGATAGGGGATGGCCAAGATGGCATCCGTAACCCGGCCGATCAGCTCGTCCAACAGGCCGCCGAAGTACCCGGAGACCAGGCCCAGAAACACCCCGGGGAGGACGGCCACGATGGCCGCGAGGGAGGCGATGCCCAGCGTAAGCCGGCCGCCGTAGAGCACCCGGCTCCACACATCCCGGCCGAACATGTCCGTCCCGGCCCAATGGCGCGGGCCGGGAGGCAAAAGCACCCCGTCCAGGTGCATGGACATGGGATCCGCGGGCGCGATCCACGGCGCGGCCAGAACCGCGCCGCAGATGAGAAGAAGCAACGCCGCGGCGCCCAGGATACCCCGACGCGGCCGGGCCAGCCTGCGAGGGGCAGTCCAAATGCGAAGGGCGGGATGTCCAACGGGGATCCAGCGGGCAGACGGTCGCTTCGGGGGGAAAGGCTCGGCTTTCATAGGCGGCCGCGCGGATCCAGCACCCACTGAGCGACGTCGGCCAGCAGGTTCACGACGGTGTAGACCGTGGCGCCGAGCAGCACGATGCCCTGAACCACCGGGAGATCCTGCGCCAGGATCGCCTGCACCGCCAGCCGCCCGATCCCCTGCCGGGCGAACAGCGCCTCGGTGACCGCGACCCCGCCGAGCAGAAATCCGAACTGGAGCGCCAGCATCGTCACCACCGGAGGCAGCATGATCGGCGCCACATGGCGCGTCAGCACCCTCCAGAAGGGCAACCCCTTCGCCCGAGCCGCCGTGATGAACGGCTCGCTCAGGACGTCGATCAGGCCACTCCGGGTCAGCCGGGCGATCGGACCGGCCGACGCCAGCCCGAGCACGACAGCGGGGAGCAGGAGATGCGAGAGCCCTCCCTGGCCTCCGGAGGGAAGCCATCCCAGGATCAGGCTAAAGAGCCAGATGACCAGCAGCCCGGACCAGGCGATGGGAGTGGACAGCCCCAGGAGGGCGATGCCCATGCTCAGGCGATCGCCCCACGTGCCCGGCCGCAGCGCCGCAATCCCTCCCAGCATGATCCCGATGATCACCGCCACGCCCATGGCGCCCAGCGCCAGCTCCAACGTGTGCGGCCACTGCTCCGCCAGAAGGCGGGCGACGGAATCGCCGCTGGCCCATGATCTTCCCAGATCCCCCCGTAGCAGATCGAGCAGGTAGGCGCCGTACTGGATGGGGAGCGGGCGATCCCATCCCAACATGGCACGTCGCTCGGCGATGACCTCGGCCGACGCGCCCGATCGGATAAGCAGAAGCGTGGCCGGATCACCGGGCAACAGATGCACGATGAGGAAGGCAACCGTCACCGCTCCCCAAAGGACGGGAAGCGCTCCCAACAGACGCCGGACGAAGAACCGTAGCATCGTCCACCTTCAAGGCATCTCACGGCTTCAATGAGACATCCACCAACCAGGGGAACCAGCCCCGAGCATCATATCGGAGGCCATCCACGCGAGCGCTGGCCACATTCAAATTCACGTAATCGCGTATCGGCAGGATCAGCGCCTGTTCCATGATCCGGCGCTGCACCCGGGCGTAAAGCGCACTCCGTCCGTCCCAATCGGTGAGGCGTGAGGCCTGCTCCAGCCACTCATCCAGCTCGGAATCGGAGGCCTTCGACCAGTTGAAGGCCGCTCCGGAGTGGAAGAAGCTGCGCAGCAGGTCCGGGTCCGTGCCCGAGAGCAGGAAGGGGAGCAGGTGAACGGCCCCGGTCCGCCCGGCCTCCAACAACGCCCCATAGGGGACCTGTTGCACCGTGAGCTCCACGCCGATCGCCTGCCACTGCGCCTGCAGGAGCTGGACGACCTCAGGCACGTATCCCCAGCCCATGATCACGGCCTCCAGCCGCAGCGGCTGGCCGTCCTTCTGCCGCACGCCGTCCACCTCTCGCCACCCGGCCTCGTCCAGCAGCGCCTTAGCGCGCTCCGGATCATACGGGTACATCCCCTCCACCGCGGGATCGTACCCCAGGGTCGCTCGGGTGAGGGGGCCATGGGCCACCGGCGACAGCCCACCGAACACGGCGTTCACGATCGCCTCGCGATCCGTGGCGTAGAGCAGGGCCTGGCGCACGCGCAGATCGTCGGTCGGCGATTTCGTCGTGTTGAAGAAGAACTGCAACGGTTGACCTGGGATGGGCACGGCGTAGAGCCTGAAGCGCTCGTCCTGGGACAGCCGCCGCGCATCCAGTGGCGGGACCTCCCCCATCACGTGCACCTCGCCCGACTCCAGCGCCATGGCCCGGGTGGCGGGATCAGTGTAGAAGCGGAAGACGACCTCATCCAGATAGGCCGCCCCCCGATTGGCGAACACCGACGGCCCCCAACGATAATCCGGATTGCGAGCGATCGTCAGATGATCGTTGGGGACGTACTCGACGAACTTGAACGGGCCGGTACCCACCTGGTGGAACTGGTAATCCGCCCCCCACTGCTTCAGCGCCTTCGGCGAGGCCATGCCCAGATATACCTGGCTCAGGCTATCCAGCAGCGGCGCGAACGGCTCCCGAAGATGGATGGCGACGGTGTACTCGTCGATCACCTCCGTGCGCTCGTAAGGCCCCAACATGAACACCGCCTTCTGCGATTGCGTCTCCGGGGCCGCGACGCGATCCAGGTTCGCCTTCACCGCCTGCGCGTTGAACGGCGTCCCGTCGTGGAAAGTCACATCGCGGCGGAGGTGAAATGTGTACACACGCCCGTCCTCGGAGATCTCCCAGGACTCCGCCAGGCCGGGGACGAAGTCTCCGCTCTCCGGGTCCTGATAGATCAACGTATCGTACACGCTGGTCAGAGGAATCCCCAACTCAGCCGAGGCGTTGACATGTGGATCGATCCCCGAGGGGGCGAGGGTCAGCCCATACACGAGGCGGCGAGGCGCCGGGGTGGGCGGCACACAGGCCGCTGCAATGAGGGTGATACACAGGAGAAGCGCGCCGCCGAGCCATAGCCGTCCATCACGCCGGCCGGCAGCCGAATCCACCCAAAGGCCCTTCCATCCGACTCTATATGACATGCATTCTCCCTCCAAGGTGATATAATGTCAGCACGCAACGCGCTAACACGCGGCACAACCCTCATGTTAGCACAAACCCCATACCGGAGAAAGTGAAGAGCATGCGCACTTACGAAGAGGCCCTATCCTATCTTCAGCGGTACATCAACTACGAGCTGAAGCGCACTATCCCCTACGCGCCCGGCACATTCGAGCTGGCGCGCATTTACGCGCTGCTGGGGCGCCTGGGCGATCCCCATCGGGCTTATCCGACGATCCACATCGCGGGGTCTAAGGGCAAAGGGTCGACGGCCGCGATGACGGCCTCCATCTTGCAGGCCGCCGGATATCGGACCGGCATGTACATTTCACCCCACCTGCACACCTGCCGTGAGCGTATGCGGGTGAACGGCACCCTCATCGCCCCAGAGGAGTTCGCGGCCCTCGTGGAGGAGCTCGCCCCCCACGCCGAGGCAGTCGAAGGGATCACCTGGTTCGAGGTCACGACCGTCCTCGCCTTCCTGTACTTCGCCCGCCAGGGGGTGGACGTCGCCGTCATCGAGGTGGGATTGGGAGGACGCCTGGACGCGACCAACGTGATCACCCCGGAAGTCAGCGTGATCACCTCGCTAAGCTATGAACACACCATCTGGCTGGGAGACACGCTCGGTCAGATCGCCTGGGAGAAAGCCGGGATCATCAAGCCCGGGGTGCCCGCCGTCTCCGCCCCCCAGGCGGACGAGGCCATGGCCGTCATCGAGGAGGTTTGCACCCAGCGCGAAGCGCCTCTCATCCGGGTAGGACGTGACTGGCTATTCCGCCCCGGCCCGATCCACCCCGGCGGACAGGCGTTCGACGTGCAGCCCACATCCGCGACGGGCGCCCTGCCCGCGGCCTGGACCCGATTCGAGATCCCCCTGCTGGGTCGCCACCAGATCATCAACGCCACGTGTGCCCTGGCGGCGATCCACGCGCTGCCCGCAGGACGGTTTGAGATCCCTTTGCAGGCACTGCGGGAGGGCCTGGCGACGGTGCGGTGGCCCGGGCGCATCGAGGTGCTCTCTCGCCAACCGCTGGTGATCGCCGACGGCGCCCACAACGAGGACTCGGCGCGACGGCTGGTGGAGACGTTACAGGAGTGGTTCCCCGGGCGCCGCTGGACGTTCGTCGTCGGCATCCTGTCGGATAAGGATCACGCCGCCATCCTCAACGATCTGGCCCCGCTGGCCGAGCAGATGATCGTGACCCGCTCCCGACACGCGCGGGCCACCGACCCTGAGCAGCTTGCGGAGATCGCCCGCCGGATCGGATTGCCCGTCCACATCTCGCCAGATATAGAGACGGCGCTGGAGGAGGCGCTGGCTCAGGGGGATGCCATATGCCTGACCGGATCGCTCTCCGTAGCGGCCGAGGCCCGCGTGGCATGGGCCATACGTTGCGGCGCCCCACTCCCGGAGATGGATAGCGACCGGGATCGAGAAAGAGGATACGCGCAACAAGCCATCGCCCTGGCGTGAAGACAGAAGTCGGAGGAGGCCGTCATGCGGACCGTCTACGTGGAATTGGACATCCCGCGAGCCCTGGCAACACAAGTCCTGGGCAAGGTATGGACAGGAGCCTACCTGAGCCCCATCAGCCCCGTTCACTCCGCGACGCTGCCCGATCCGCCGTTGCCTGGGCCACATCATGTGCGCGTGCGCAACCGGCTCTCGCTGATCTGCGGGAGCGATCTGCACATGGTCTACGTGGAGATTGACCCGCGCGTGGCACCGGCCGCGCTGCCGGGCAACAAGCGTTTCTACCTGGGACACGAGCTGTGCGGCGAGGTGATCGAGGTGGGCGAGGCCGTCTCCCGGGTGCGCGTCGGCGACCGGGTGGCGCTGCGCCACTTCAGCTCGACCTGCCACACCCAGGGCAT
Organism: Chloroflexota bacterium; assembly: GCA_013152435.1. Lineage (NCBI taxonomy): Bacteria > Bacillati > Chloroflexota > Chloroflexota bacterium. The sequence continues at coordinate 179,695 of JAADGJ010000106.1, forward strand.
CGAGCCTCCCTGCCGACACTGCCGGGAAGGGAACTACTACCTATGTGAGAACCAGTCGATGACCGAAACCTCTCCCATCATCGGCGGCGGCTGGAGCGATCAGTTCGTGGCCCACGAGGCTCAGCTCTTCCGCGCGCCGGAGGATCTGAGCGATGAGGAGATCGCGATCCTGGAGACCATGGCGACGGGGGTGCACACGGTGTTGCAGGCGCTGCCGGAGCCGGGCGACCGCGTCGCCGTATTGGGATGCGGGATCATCGGGCTGGTGACGATCCAGGCGCTGCGAGCGCTGGCCCCGGAGGCGCACATCACCGCGCTGGCGAGATATCCCTTTCAGGCGGAGCAAGCCCGTCGGCTGGGCGCGCACGAGGTGCGCGTACGGGAGGACGGCTACCAGGTGACGGCCGAGGTCACCGGCGCCAAGCTCTACCAGGGGATGCTCGGCAGCAGGATGCTACTGGGCGGCTTCGACGTGATCTACGACTGCGTGGGCACGGGCCGCACGATCACGGACAGTCTGCGATGGGCGCGGGCGAAGGGACGGGTCATGCTGGTCGGCGTGCAGTTCAGGCCGATGAGCGTGGATCTCAATCCGGTCTGGTATCAAGAGGTCCAACTGCTGGGCGTCTATGCACACGGCCGAGAGGTGTGGGAGGGACAGGAGATAGGGACCTTCGAGCTCACCGCCAGGCTGATTCAGGAGGGGAAACTCACGGCGGAAGGGTTGATCACCCATCGGTTCCCGCTGGCCCGATGGAAGGAGGCCGTCCGGGTGGCCAGCGACAAACGGCAGTATCAGTCCGTCAAGGTCGCGCTCACGTTTGAAAACGTTGACGGATGATGGATGACGAAGGCAACAGCCATCTCGTGGTCGGTATGAAAACCGGGGTACACGTTATGTCTACCGCATCGGCGTGGCGCCTTTGCAACGACTGAGTCTTGTCAGACATGCAGGGCGGGTTTCCTCCCCGCCAAAAAAGCAAAACGGGAGGCTGATCTCGTGTCAGTCTCCCGCCTCACAGATGCGCCGGGCTCAGCTCGTCTTGAAACATGAGCCGTTGCGGTGGTAGGGGGTCTTCAGCCGCTTGGCGATGCGACCGGTCTCTGAGAACACGGTGGTCGTCACCATGAGCAGCTCGCCCTTCTTGATGGGCTTGCCACAAGTGGCGCAGACATGTCCCGTCATCTGGGCCCGGTTTGCCTCGCGGGTGGCGATATCGGCCCCCATCCTCGTTGCTCGTGCCATCTTTTCACTCCTTTGCAGTGATGTCGTCACGGTCTCGTGGCGAAGCGCCGATCATCATCGGAGGGCCCTATCGCCACCGAGGCCGAATTGTTTCGTTCACGGACATGCATACGCCCCAGGCCGGCGCCCAGGGCGTACATGCCACAACTGAAGCCAACAGGTTGCATCTTATACCCGAAGCCACCCCTTTTGTCAAATTCCAGACGGGCCAGTGTAAAAGGAGGCACGTCTTTTTGAGAGAGCGTCCTTCGCGCGGAGAGAGGCCGTAGGTCCAGCGTCCCGCGCAGGGGACGAGCGGAGCGCTCTTGCGAGCATCTCCCCATCACCCCGGCGGGATGTAGACCGTGACGGAGACCTCTCCCTCACCGGAGAGCACGATCGTGTAATCCCCCGTCGTGGGGATGTCGGCGAACCACAGCCCGGGCCGCCCCGCCCGAACCGTCGGGATCGGCACATCACCCGGCCCGAAGACGGCTACCATCACCTCACTCTCGCCCAGAGCGGAGACGTACAGCCGCTGCCCGCCCATCACCCGAAGCACATACGCCTTCGGCACACCCGCCACCAACGTGGTCGTGAACTCATACGACGCCGTGCCCGGGGCGAACTGGATCCGCTCCGGCGTCGGCGAAGCCGGCTTTGGCGTTGGCGTCGGCGCGAGCGGTGGAACCCGGACCGTCACGGGAACGCTGCCCTCGCCCGTCAGGGTGATGACGTAATCGCCGGTGATGGGGAGGGCGAAGTGCCACTGTCCCCCGCTTTGGGTAACGGGCAGCAGCGCGGCCCCGTCCGGTTGAAGCAGGGAGACGGCCACAGCAGGTGCCGTGGTAATGAACATCTGCTGCCCCGCCAACGCCCGCAGCACATAGCGTTGGGGTACGCCCGCCGTCAGGACCGCGGTCCACGTCGCCGAGTCCGTGCCCGGGGCGAACTGGATCCGCTGCGGTTCCGGCGTGGGGGTGGGCGGGAGTGGGGTTGCCGTCGGCAGAGGGGTTGGCGTGGGCTCAACGGGCGTTGCCGTCGGCGCGGCCGTGGGCACGGGAGTGGGGGACGCCACCAGCTGCGTCGGGGCCGCCGCTTGAGCGGTCAGCGTGGCCTCAACGGCCTGCTCCACAGCCGCCTGATCGGGCGAGACCGAAACGGTGCACGCGGTCAGGGCCGCGAGGCTCAGCAGGATGACCAGAACCGCTACGGGAAAGCGCATGACCATGACCTCCTAATGGGGTGCAAAGCCGCGATACTCCTACAGATAATCATGACGCTGGCTAGCGGCTTTAGAAACGAGATCTCTGCAGGACGGCTCAGGGCGGCTCATCCCGTGCCTGCCTCTAGATGCTCATAGAAGGCTTGCGGCTGCAGCTCTTGGAAGTCCCCCTGCTGCACCAGGTGTCTCCGGATATCCAGACAAAGATGGCACTTCGAGACATATCCCTCTTCCCGCTCCTCGTACCCGAACCGCCTGCCCAGCTCGTAGAGATCCCTCAGGTCCGTCAAAAGCGCTCTGAGCACCGGCCGCTCATCGAGATCGACGCCGTCCCGGCAAAGGGCGTCCAGCTCCCGGGCGTCCCCCAGGGACAGGCCGCCGCAAAACCCCGGCATGAAGTTGCCGTAATTGTCCACATGAATATGCCACTCCCGGATCAGATCGTCTCTACAGGACACGCCGAAGAAACGCTCCGCAGGATGATGCGGGAAAAGATGGGCCAGCGCATAGGCGGCCCGGCCGCTGGCAAATAGCTCCATGTATCGCAACACGTATCCCGCGCCGCGCAGATACTCCCCAAACCCCAATGTGCCCTTGAGGCCAAGCTGTCGGAACTGCTCGTAGAAGAGCTCCTGATAGACGATCACGTTATAGGGCGGGAACACCTCCCGGGCGATCCTGGCAGCCCGTTCCGTCCGCTCGAAGGGCACATATTCCAGGGTGAAGGGGTTCGCGCTGATGAGGATGCCATGAAGCCCAGCCTCTCTCAGCGCGAGCAATTTCCCCCGGGTCACCTCGTCATCGATGCACCAGGCAGCGTTGGTCTCTACGAAGCGTGAGGGCATATCCAGCTCCGCGGCGATCCGTACGACCTGCAGCAGCCGCTCGAAGTTCATGAACGGCTCCCCGCCGGTAAAGTGGATCCCGTCGTTGACGCCGATGCGCTCGGGGAACGGATACTTGCCGCGCATCCTCTCCGCCAACTGCGAAAGGATGCGTTCGGCGTCCCCCAGCGAGAGGAAGTCTGCCTTCCACTGAGGCGAGCAGGCGTACAGGCAATGCTTGCAGGCGCTGGTGCATTTGTACGTTAAAAGGATGCCCGCCGAGTACGGCTCCGGGATATACAATCTCTCCATTCACCCTCCTTAAAATATTTGTTGTTCTCACCGCAAAGGGCGCGAAGGACGCAAAGGAGTTGATAAGGGCACGGCGCCGCCGTGCCTCTACTGAAATGTTCCGCCGATGGCGAATTCTCAAGCCCTTTGTGTCCCTGTGATGCACTCCTCCGGCGCGTCCTTACGCCTCCGGCAGGTGCACCTCGCTATGCCCATACCAGCGCATGATCTCCACCAGCCGATCCAGTGGCAAGGCATAGCGCACGTGTCCATCGCGGCCCCTCATTGTCTCCGCTATGCACAGCGCGTTCAGGATAGCTTCCTCGGTCGCCTCCACCGCAGCCTGGAACAGCCCCTCGATAGTGGGACCGAAATCGGGCAGGACCTCCAGCCTCAGCGTCGGCGCCGAGAATCGCAGGGGGACCCGCTGTACCGTGGAGAAGGCGATGACGAAATCGCCGCTGCCGGCCCCGTGCGTGGACCCCGTGCGGGCCAGCCCGGCGCCACACCGCACCGCCAGCCGCCGCAGTTGCCGGGCGATCAGCGGCGCGTCCGTCGCCAGCACGATCACGATGGAGTTGCTCACCGGCGGCCCCGAAGGCGGATGCCAGTCCGTCAGCTCCCGTCCCACCGGCACACCATCCACCCGAAGCTGAGGCCGACGCCCGAAGTTGCATTGGGCCAGCACGCCGACCGTATACCCCCCCAGGGGATTCGGCAACACCCGGGACGCCGTGCCGATCCCGCCCTTGAACTCGAAGCAGGACATGCCCGTCCCGCCTCCTACGTTCCCCTCGGCCACGGGGCCTGACGTCGCGTGCTCGATGGCCTGGAACACATGCTCGGGCCGCACATGGCGGCCGCGGATGTCATTCAGCCAGCTGTCGTTACACTCCGCCACCACCGGGCTGACGCCGCCCATGCGCACGCCGATGTCCGGGTTGCGCCGTTCCATCCATCGCATCACGGCATCCTCGACCGTCGGCACACTGAACGTGTTCGTGAGCAGGATCGGCCCCTCGATCACCCCCAGCTCCGCCACCTGGTCCACGTTGGTCACCTCCCCATAGCCGTTGATGCAGTAGGTGACGCCGTGAACCCGCTCCAGGAAGAGGTCACCATCGTGAGGTATGATGGCGGTGACGCCGGTGCGGACGGGGCCGCGGCCGGGCTGCAGCGGGCCGGCCTCCCCCTCGATCAACGTCACATGGCCCACCCGCACGCCGGACACGTCCGTAATGGCGTTCCAACGGCCAGGGGGCAATGCCCCAATAGCAATACCCAATTCTCGAGCACGAGCACGTCGAGGAGTCATTATTCGGCTTTCCTCACTCTCACAACGGTGCCTCGATGAGAACGACAAGCCCTTTCACGCTTTCCGTGTTATAATGACGGTGCTCCCAACAGGCTCTGATGCATGGCCATGGATATCCACGCACTCTTAGAGGGGTCAAGGACGCCGGCCATTTCATGTGGACACCAGAATACCATGATCATCCCGCATGCCCTCATCACAAGGAGAGCAAACGATGACACGAGACGAAGATCGCGATCGTGTCACAACGCGGATGCGATGGATCGCGCAAGTCTGGAGCATTCCGATCATTGCTTACGCACTACTTATGCTCATCGGCTATGCATGGAACTGGGTAACCCTTGGCACCCCAGACCCATATGCGGTGGAAGGCTATCCGCTGATAGAGGCCCTTCCGCCGATTTTTATGTTTCTGAGCATTTTGGGACTGGGCATCGCCCGGCGTTGGGAGCTAGCGGGCGGAGCGATCGCCGTCGCCTTTCTACTAGCGACGATCCTGCTACTCATCATCCGCATCCCAATCACCCGCGATTTCCCCCGTTCCGCGATCCCTTACGTTCTCTCAGCGACCGTCGCCACCCCTGGCGTACTATTTCTGATATGTGGATGGCGATCTAGGAAGGGAACCTCCCCGGCCTAAGCATTGTGCGCTGTCAGGAAAGCCTCCACCTCGTTGGCCGTCGGCAGGGAAGGCTGCGCGCCCAGCCGGGTGACGGAGAGGGCGGCCACCGCGTGGGCATAACGCACGGCCGCGTCCAGCGAATCCCCGCGAGCCAACGCCACGGCCAGCGCGCCGTTGAACGCATCCCCCGCGGCCGTCGCGTCCACGGCCTCCACGCGGAACCCAGGCACCCGTCGCACCTGATCCGGGCCGGTCACCACCAGCGCGCCTGCCTCGCCCAGAGTCACGATCACCGTGCGGATGCCCTTTTGCAACAGGGCAAGAGCCGCCTCCTCTGGGGTCTCACAGCCGGTCAGGACCGCAGCCTCCGTCTCGTTTGGGGTCAGGATATCCACATGTGCGAAGAGCTCATCCGGGAGGGGAGAGGAAGGAGCCGGGGCGGGATTCAGGATGACCGTAGCCCCCGCCGACCGGCCGGCCTTGGCCGCCGCCATGACGGTTTCCAGCGGGATCTCCAGCTGAAGCAGGACGGAGCGGGCCTCGGCGAAGGCGGGCGAGGCCGCCTCCACATCAGCCGGAGATAGCCGCCGATTGGCCCCGGGCGCCACGGCGATGATATTCTGCCCATCCGGGCCGACGACGATCAACGCCACGCCGGAGGGGGCGTCCGGATCCTGAATCACATAGCGGGTATCCAACCCTTCACGCTGGAAGTTGCCTAGCGCCTCCTGGCCGAACATATCCCGGCCGATGCGAGCCACGAAGGCGACACCAGCGCCAAGTCGGGCTGCAGCCACCGCCTGATTAGCCCCCTTGCCGCCCGGAGCGATGATCAGATCGCCGCCCAGGACGGTCTCTCCTGGCAGCGGCAGCCGATCCGTCTGAACGACCATATCCGTGTTGGATGACCCAACGACGACGATACGAGAAGACTTGGATGACATCACTTTGGCACCTTTCGTTTAAATGTTCCATAGTCGTATTGCGTATTACGTATTACGTGTTACGCATTACGCAACACGCAATACGCAATACACAACACGCCACACGCAACGCTCCTCACCCCCTGAGCCGTTCCGCCAGGGCGCTGTATCGCTGGGCCACGCGATCGTTTCGGACCGCGATGGCGATGGCACGCGGCGTCCCCACCAGGACGACCAGCTGTCGCGCCCGCGTGACGGCCGTGTACAGCAGATTGCGTTGGAGCATGACGTAGTGTTGCGTCAGCACGGGCACGACCACCGCCGGGAACTCCGAGCCCTGCGCCTTGTGCACCGAGATGGCGTATGCGTGCACCAGCTCGTCTAGCTCCAGGAAGTCATAGGTCACGCGGCGGCCGTCGAAATCGACCGCCAGCGTCTGATCCTCCAGATCTACGGCGACGACATACCCCAGATCACCATTATAGACATCTTTGTCATAGTTGTTGCGCATCTGCATCACGCGATCGCCCAGGCGGAAGACGCGGCCTCCTACCCGGCGCTCCGGCTTGCGCTCGGACGGCGGGTTGATCGCCTCCTGCAGGAGAGCGTTCAGATTGCCCACGCCCGCCTCCCCCCGATGCATGGGACTCAGCACCTGGATATCGGAAGGAGACAGGCCAAACCGGCGAGGGATGCGCGTCTGCACCAACTCCACCACCAGCTCGGCCGCCCGCTCCGGGTCATCCGTCTTGAACAAGAAGAAATCCCGAGACCTGCGGTTGTCCAGGATCGGCATCTGCCCCTGGTTGATGCGATGGGCGTTGACGATGATGTAGCTGCCCTCCTCCTGGCGGAAGATCGTCTCCAGCCGCACCACGGCCACGACGCCGGAGGCGATGATATCCCGCAGCACGTTTCCCGCCCCCACCGATGGAAGCTGGTCCACGTCACCCACCAGGAGCAGGTGCGCGCCGGGCGGGATGGCCTTGAGCAGATGATTGGTGAGCAGGAGGTCCAGCATGGACGCCTCATCCACGATCACCATGTCCACATCCAGCGGGTTCTCCTCATCATGCTGGAACGACATCCCCTCACCCGGCTTGAACCCCAGCAAACGATGCACCGTCTTCGCCTCGCGGCCGGTGGCCTCAGTTAGGCGCTTGGCCGCCCGCCCCGTGGGCGACGCCAGCACGTAAGACCGCCCCGCCATCTCCAGCATCCGGATGACCGTCTGCACCGTGGTGGTCTTGCCCGTGCCCGGACCACCGGTGAGCACCGCGACCCGCTGGGTCAGGGCCGTCTGCACGGCCTGCCGCTGTGCAGGCGCCAACGCCAGCCCCGTCTGGCGCTGGATGGTCTCGAACGCGGCCGCCCAATCGAAGGAGAGGAAGGGAGACAGCCGCTCCACCGGCGCCTCGATCAGCCGCTTCAGCCGCCCCACCACACCGATCTCGCCGTAGTAGAAGGGCGTCAGATACACCGCCTGCTCATCCGACTCCCAAGCCGGCCCGGGCTCCCGCACCACCTGCGGGGAGCGTGCGTCCGGACCATCCTGGACGGGGATACGGAGATCCCGCAGGGATTCGATGTGCACCTGCTCGTCCAGGGCCAGCGCCTCGATCGCCTGGTTCACCCGCTCCTCGTCGATCTCCAGCAGGCGAGCCGCCTCCGCGACGAGATCCTGGCGCGGCACGTAGACGTGTCCCTCGTCCGCCTTCTGGCTGAGGACATAGGCGACGCCCGCCGCCGCCCGTCCCGGATCATCCGGGGCGATCCCCAGGTTGCGGGCGATCTTATCCGCGGTGATGAAGCCGATGCCGTGGATGTCCCGGGCCAGCCGATAGGGATCGTTGCGCACCACAGCGATGGCCGAATCCCCATACGTCTTATAGATCTTCACCGCCAGCGAGGTGCTGACCCCGTTGGCCTGCAGGAACAGCATGACCTCCTTGATCTGGCGCTGCTCCTCCCAGGCGCGCTGGATCATCGCCACGCGCTTTGGGCCGACCCCCGGCACCTCCAGGAGCCGCTCGGGGGCTTCCTCGATCACGTCCAGCGTCTCTAACCCGAAGTACCGGACGATCCGCTCCGCCGTGACGGGGCCGATCCCCTTGATGAGCCCAGAGCCCAGGTACTTGCGGATCCCCTCAACGGTGGCCGGGAGGACCGTCCGCACGGACTCGGCCTTGAACTGCCGGCCGTACTGGGGATGCAGAATCCACTGTCCAGTCATCCGCACGGACTCGCCCACGTGCACCCCCAGCATGTTGCCGACCACGGTAACGGTGTAGTCCTTGCCCTCGGGGGCAAGTCGGGCGACCGTGTATCCGCTCTCCTCGTTATGATAGGTGATACGTTCGATCACGCCGGTCAACTCGAGCACGGTTCCACGCTCCTACAGGCTATTTTACCCGAAGCGCCCGCAACCGGAAAGAGGGTGTACGCGGTGTCAGGGCTCTTCAAAAATCTAACGGGGACTCTCCCCGGGCACCTCAAACCAGCCTCGCCTCACTTGGGAAAGGGCGTTGTAGGGACGCAACGGCGTTGCGCCCTATTCGCACCCACTGAACAGCATGGGCGAGGCCCCCGCCTGTCGCTTTCTCCCTCCACGGGCGGCCGCACCTGAAAGGGGAGATACGGAGGGAAAGCCCCTCCGCAGAAAAACGCCTTTTCTCGCCTCTTACCTGCCTGGCTGGGGCTTTGGCCGATGGCCTCCGGCCCCACGGGGCAGGTGAGGGCCTGAAAATAGATCTCTTCGGAGGGGCTGCCGCCCCTCCGAGCCACCCCAGAGATGCGGG
>JAADGJ010000107.1 GCA_013152435.1 Chloroflexota bacterium
AAAGAGTTTTCCTGCGGAGGGGAAGCCCCTCCGCACCTCCCCTTTCAGGGTGCGACCGCCCGTGGAGGGAAAAAGCGACAGGCGGGGGCCTCGCCCATGCTGTTCAGTTGATGCGAATAGGGATGAGCGAAACCATGGACGAGAGGACATACCCATCGGACGGCCGAGAGGCGGCGACGCAGCCATCGACGGATGTCGTCATCCGGCTGGAGGGGATCACGAAGGTGTACCGCATGGGCGACATCGAGGTGCACGCCCTGCGGGGGATCTCCCTGGAGGTTCGGCGCGGCGAGTTCATGGCCATCATGGGCCCATCGGGCTCCGGCAAATCGACGCTGATGAACATCCTGGGCTGCCTGGATCAGCCCACCAGCGGCCGATACTGGCTGGAGGGCGAGGACGTCTCTCAGATGGATGACGACCGGCTGGCGGAGATACGCAATCGGCGCATCGGGTTCGTGTTCCAGTCGTTCAACCTGCTTCCCCGCACAACGGCGCTGGACAACGTGGAGCTGCCGTTGATCTACGCGGGCGCCCGCGACCGCCGAGAGCGGGCCCGGGCCGCCCTGGAGGCCGTCGGATTGGGCGATCGGCTGCATCACCACCCCAACGAACTCTCGGGCGGGCAACAGCAGCGCGTGGCCATCGCCCGAGCCCTGGTCAACGAGCCCGCCATCATCCTGGCCGACGAGCCCACCGGCAACCTGGACTCCAAGTCGGGCGAGGAGATCATGGGGATTTTCCAGCGCTTGAACGAGGAGAAGGGGATCACCGTCGTGGTGGTCACCCATGAGCCGGATATCGCCGCGCATACCCGGCGGATCGTGCGGCTGCAAGATGGGCTGGTGATCTCCGATGAGCCCGTCCTCCACCCGATCCGCGCCGGCGAGGGCGCACACGGCATGCCGATACCTCCCATCACGGAGCGCGAGGTCGAGAGGCAACCATGAAGCTGAAAGAGTCCATGCGCATCGCGCTGCGTGCGCTATCCGCCAACAAGCTACGCTCCGCGCTGACCATGCTGGGCATCATCATCGGGGTCGGCGCGGTGATCACGCTGCTCTCCGTGGGCAAGGGCGTGGAGAATTACGTCATCAGCCAGTTCCAGAGCATCGGGTCCAATCTGCTGTTCGTGGTGCCCGGGCGCCTGGAGGAGGGCGGCCCCCACCCCAGGCGGCAGACCGTGCGGCCGCTCACCATGGGGGACGCGGAGGCGATCGCCGATCCGTTCAACGTCCCAGACGCCATCGCGGTCGCGCCCGAGCTCAGCCGCTACACCAACGTGACGCGCGGCAAGCACGACGCCTACCCACAGGTCAGGGGCGTGACGCCCGAATTCGAGCAGGTGCGCGACTGGCACCCGGCGGAGGGGAGCTTCATCACCCACGAGGACGTGGTGTCCCACGCCCGGGTGGCCGTGCTGGGTACCACCGTGGTGGATCGGCTATTCGAGGACGACGAATACCCCATCGGACAGACTATCCGGATCAACAACATCCTCTTCCGCGTCGTCGGCGTGATGGAGAAACGGGGCGGATCGGGCTTCGGCGACGAGGACAATACCGTCTTCGTCCCGATCACCACAGCGCAAACGCGCCTGTTCCCCAGCCGCACCGTATCCGGCGAGTATCAGGTCTCCGTGATCTACGTGCAGGCGGTCTCGGAGGACCGCATGGAGGCCGCGCAGCAGGAGATCACCGATCTGCTTCGCCGACGCCATAACATCGCCTATCAGGACGACGACGATTTCACCGTCATCAACCAGGCGGACATCATCTCCGTCTTCGGCGAGATCACCGGGATGCTCACGCTGTTCCTGGGCGCCATCGCCGCCATCTCCCTGCTGGTCGGGGGCATCGGCATCATGAACATCATGCTGGTCAGCGTCACCGAGCGGACCCGGGAGATCGGGCTGCGCAAAGCGGTGGGCGCCAAGCGGCGCGACATCCTCCTGCAGTTCCTGATCGAGGCCATCGTCCTGTCCATGATCGGCGGCTTCGTGGGCATCCTGTTGGGAGCCGCAGGAGCCCTGGCGATCTCACAACTGGCCAAGGACTTACACACCACGGTCACACCACAGTCCGTGCTGCTCGCCACCGGATTCTCCGCCGTGGTGGGGCTGTTCTTCGGCATTTACCCGGCCACCCGCGCCGCCCGGCTGAACCCGATCGAAGCGCTGCGATATGAGTAGCTCGACGCCAAGGGAGGCGTACCATGAAACGCGCCATTTTGATCGCTTCCGCCATCGTGATCGTGATCGTCGGCGTACTGGCCGGCCTGTACGTCACACGCGGCGCGCTGCCGCTGCCCTGGATCGCTCCAACGACGGAGCCTACGAGCACGCCTATCCCTACGGCGACCCCCACTCCAGCGGAGGCCGCCGTCCAGGAGGAGCCCACCCCTACGCCGGCCCCGGCGACGCCCACACCGGCCTCCGCGAAAGCGGAGACGCCCACCCGGGCGGTCACGCCCACGCCACAGCCGACGCGTAGGCCGACGGCCACACCCACCCCACGACTGATCCGCTTCAAGGCGTTCGTCGCTCCCCTGCGCACGGAACTGAAGGCCGCCCCCCGGCCGGACGCGGAGACGGTGGCTCAGGTGCGCGGGGGACAGGTGCTGGAGATGGTGGGACGGTCCGACCCGCCCACCTGGGTGCTGGTGATCTATCCGCCCGACAGCGACGGGCGCGCCTGGATCCCGGTGGACCAGCTGCGAATCTACAACGACATCATGTTGCTGCCCGTGATGGGCGAGGCGGCCGCCGTGTTGATCACGCCCACGCCATCGGAGACGCCGGGCGTCAGCACCCCTGAGGCCGAACAGCCCGTGACGACGCCGCCGCCCACCGGCCTGATCGCCCGGATCACGGCCGACGTGCTGAACGTGCGCGCCGGCCCCGGCACCAACTACGCCATCGTCAGTAAGCTACGCGACGGTGATCAGGTGCAGATCACCGGACGGAACGAGGATGGCACCTGGCTTCAGATCATCTACGATGAGGCCACCGAGGCGCGCGGCTGGATCTTCGCCGAGTATGCCGAGGTCAACGGCGACCCCATGGAGGCGCCGGTGGCGACGACCACCGCACAACCGGCGGCCACCCGGCCACGCCGCGGCAAGTTCACCGGCAAGCTGGCCATCCTGACCCGAAGCGGCGGCGACCTGTACCTGGTCAATGCGGATGGCAGCGGCCTGCGCCATATCACCTCCGGCGTCCTGGACCCGGACCTCTCCCCGGATGGCAAGCGCATCGCCTACACCCGCTGGCCGGGCGGCCCCGAGCCGGAAGGGATCTACGTCCGCGACCTGACCAACGACAACGAGTGGCGGCAATGGGGCACGCATCTGCCGCGCACGCCCGACTGGTCTCCGGACGGGCGCTACCTGGTCTTCTCCTTCCAGAAGGGAGGCCGAGAGGGATACCTGGAGCTGAAGTTTGGGCCGTGGACCTTCAACCTGCCGCCATCCCCCAACTGGCGTCTGGGGCATGTGGACACCTGGACCGGTGAGTATCGCGATGTGCCCTCGCTGCTCTACAGCCGCAACCCGAGCTGGGCGCCGGACGGCCGTCGCATCGTCTACCGCGGCGATCGGGGGCTGGAGATCACCACGCTCTCCGGGCCGTCGCAGGCGTTGAGCAAGGACCTGGGCCACGAGAACCCGGCCTGGTCGCCCACCGGCGGCCTCATCGTCTTCGAGTACAAGCACCCCGACCACGCCGATATCTTCGCGATGAACGAGGATGGGACCGGCATCCGGGCGCTGACCACGCCGGATCCGCTGGCCGAACGCCCGGCCAACAACGTCTCGCCCGCCTGGTCGCCCGACGGCCAATGGATCGCCTTCCTAACGGACCGCAACGGTCAGTGGGAGGTGTGGATCATGCGCCCCGACGGCAGCGAACAGCAGCCGTTGTTCCCCGGCGGGCTGCCGGGGATCACCATCCAGCATCAAAGCGTGGGCGAGCGGCTGCTGAGCTGGTCCCGCTAACAGCATGGGAGCATGAGCATGGCCGAGCCCCCACGCCCACCGACCGATTATCGCGCCCTGCGCCGCCGCCTGGATCGGGATCTGCTGACCTGGGTCATCGCCCTGTTGCTGCTCGCGGGCGGGGGGCTCATCGGGCTGATCTACGGTGGGGGGGCACTCATCCTGGGGCTGAGCTGCCTGGCCGTGGGTGCCGGGGTGATCCTGCTGCTCTGGGGCCTCCTGACCCTGATGGAGCGATGGGCGACCCGGGAGTAACCGTCACGAGGGAGGAACGAGAGGGATCTATCGCATGACCGATCGCACCCCACACGAGGCCGACCGGCTGGCCTTCTTCCTGCTGAAGCGCGTCAACCGGGCTATCCGAGACTACGGGATGATCCGAGACGGCGACCGGATCGCGGTGGCCGTATCCGGCGGAAAGGATAGCCTCAGCCTGCTCCAACTGCTCGACGCCAGACGACGCTCCGCCCCCGAGCGCTACGACCTCGTAGCGATCCACATTCGCGGCAACGCCCAGGGCCCATCCTCCCCCCACCGCCCCCTGGAGGAGTGGCTGGCCCAGACGGGCATCCCGTTCGTCTGCGAGGATATGGCGCTCCCCCCTGGGGAGCCGCTACCCATGAACTGCCAGCGCTGCGCCTGGAACCGGCGCCGCCAACTCTTCCAGACGGCCCACCGGCTGGGGTGCAACGTGGTCGCCCTGGGCCACCACGCGGACGATCTGGCGCAGACTGTGCTCATCAACCTGCTCCAGCAGGGCCGCACCGACGGGATGGTCCCCCATGCCGAGTACTTCGACGGCCTGATCCGGCTGATCCGGCCGCTGATCTACGTGCCGGAGAAGGAGCTGCGCCGCCTGGCCCGACTCCGGGGCTTCCCGCCGCCGCCCCCCTCCTGCCCCCGCAGCCAAAGCTCCAAACGGGAGGAGGCAGCGGAGCTCCTGCGCCAGGCCCAGCAGGCCTTCCCACAAGCCACCCTTCACTTATGTCGACTTTCGCTCCGACACTACCCCAAGGGGATCCCCTATCGACGACCGCGTGCGAAAGACGGGGAGGAAAACAGGGACGGGGCAAGGCCTCGTGCGGGCGGCGGCGATCACTCGCCCGGATGAACGAAGCGGTCCACGTACGTACGGAGAAGCCAATCGACCCATCCCGGCCCGATCGCGTTCAGCCACACCGCCAGGCGCCCGTACCAGCTCAGCACCACGCGTCGCCGTCGGCGCTCACAGGCGCGCACCAGGGCGGCGGCTACCTGCTCCGTGGTCATATGAGAGAGCGGGTTATCTCGGCCGCCTCGCCGGGCCAGCGGCCCGAACGCCTTCCCCTTCTCCCCCAACGCCGTCCCGCTGACGAATCCCGGGCAGATCACGATGACGTCCACCCCGCGGCCGGCGACCTCCGCCCGCAGCGCCTGAGCCCACCCGTTCATGGCGAACTTGGTCGCCGCATACATGGCGGATGTGGGCGTCCCCACCAGCCCGGCGACCGAGGAGACCATGACGATTTGGCCGAAGCCCTGCCGGAACATGTGGGGAAGCGCGGATCGCGTGCAGGCGACGGCCCCCCAGAAGTTCACCCGCCACAATGCCTCCGCCGCCTCCAGGGGCACGTGCTCGACCAGGCCTGCCAGGCTCTGCCCCGCGTTGTTCACCAGCACATCGATGCGCCCGAAGTGATCGACCGCACGATCGATGAGGGACTCGCACTGGGACGCGTCGGAGACATCGGTCGGCACGGGCAACGCCTCCCCTCTCGCTCTTGCGATCTCCCCGGCCAACGTCTCCAATGCCCCGGCGGTGCGCGCCGCCAGGACCAGCCGGGCGCCGCGCCGGGCGAACGCTAGCGCCGTCGCCCGCCCGATCCCGGTCGATGCCCCCGTCACCACCACCACACGCCCTCGATAGTCGATCGCCACCATGCCCTCTCCATCCGGTGATGGATCCGGCTTCCTCCCGGATCGGGGGCATTGTACCGTGAACCCCTCGGACACGTCCACTTATGGATCCTCGTGGAGCGACGCGAGGTACAACAGCTGGGCAGGCCAGAGGCGGGAGAAGGGTTCCGCAGACACGCTCTTAGAGCGGGCCTGAAAGATGCTGTCGCTTCTGCTGGGGGGAGGCCCGGAGGGGCTCCGCCCCTCCCTGGAGTTTGGCCTTTTTCTTTGAGGTCCTATATATGCGGCCTCTTTTATGGTATCCCCCTATATCTTGGTATGGGTAGCGAAGAGCAGTGCCCTTCGCTACCCAAAGGGCCAAACCAGAGGGAGGAGCTACGCCCCTCCGGAGAAAGCCCTTCTTCTGCCTTCGACCTGCCCGGCCTCGGCCTGGGTCCTTCAGAAAGAGCCGAGGAAGGCAGGCGCAGGCCGGAAAAGTGGGGTTTTCCGTGGAGGGATGCTTCCTCCACACCTCCCCCTGTGGAGCTGGTCGTTGAGGGAGACCCCTCAGAACATCATGCCGGTAAATTTTCAGACACGCTCCTACACAAAAGCGTAGCTCCGGCCGAAGCGAGCTTCCTCTTTCGGCCGGAGCCATGCGTGGGTCAGGAGGGATCCGACACCAGGGCCTCTCTACTCCGCAGGCGGCGGAGGAAGCGGCGGTCCCAGGCGCAGCCGCTGTCCATGTGGGCGCCAGCGGTCCTCACGATCTCCCAACTTGTACCAGCCTTCCCCCTTGAGGAAGACCATCCCGCGCCCGGTCGCCTTGAAGTCGATCACGCCGCCGACCATGCGCACGATGATGCGCTCACCTTCCACGTGGATCTGGCCTTCCCAGCCGACCAGCAGGACGCCCCGCTCGAACTCGTGGCGATATCCCTGCCCCGAGACATCCAGGACCTCCGCGCCGGAGATCCACACCGTGCCGCCACCGTGGCCTCGGATATCTACGACGCCATCCCCACGGATCACGGCCACACCAACCCCGTGGGCGATGATCGTCCCCTCGCCCTCGACGGTGGCGCCTTCTCCCTCGCCGGTATCCGCCAGAGCTACGGCTCCGGAGGCCAATGCCATCATTGCGATCAACGCGAGCATGACGATCACCTTCCGTTTCATCTCTACCTCCCTCTACACAACCGCTTGAATGAGCTTCGGTTACATCTCGATGCGGGGGCCATGTGAGCCCTCCGCCTTCCCGATATGAGTGATGCCGGCATCGTCTGTGCAATGCCATCGTACGCCGGACTTGTTAATCAGGGTTAACCCAGATGTTAAAAGAGTGTAACCTCGCCGCCCGGACCGGGCTCAGGGCAGGGGGATTCATGAATCACCCCTGCCCGCGGCACGCCGTCGCCTTTCGATGGTTCCCCATACGCGCGAAAAGCCCCCCGACCTCTCGCCGGGGGGCTCATACACGCCCGTGATCCTTTCTCACTCAGAAGGGCCAGCGCCCCTCCAGACGCATGACCTCTTCCAGCCCCTCCTTCTGCAGCGCAGCCTTCACCTCTTCCGGCGTGCGATGGCCCGGCCACGGCTCCGCGTCCAGCCCGATACGCCACAACAGGCGCGCCGCCAAGGCGGCAGCGGCCTGCAGGCTCGCCGGGGAGACCTTATCCACCGTGTCGGCCGTGGTATGTCCCCACCCCCGGCCGCCCCCGCCACCCCGCCAGACGGCCACCGCCGCCGATGGGATCCCCTG
>JAADGJ010000108.1 GCA_013152435.1 Chloroflexota bacterium
CTGCCTGCGCGCCGCCGGCCGCTCCGGCGCCGGGCGCTGAGGCGCCGGCCGCCCCGGAGAAGGCCGCGGAGCCCGTCACGCTGCGGTTCCTGACCCAGGGTGGTTCCCAGAGCGCCTTCGATCGCTACGAACCCCTCTTCGCCAAGTTCCAGGAGGCGAACCCGGACATCAAGATCGAGCCCATCTGGGAGCCGGGCGGGGCCATCGAGATCCAGACGAAGCTTCTCACCCTGATCGCGGCCGGCGAGGGGCCGGACACCTACTGGGCTCACACCTACACCAACGCCGGGCAGGCCAAGCGCAACATCCAGATGGACCTCCAGCCGATGATCGATGCCGATCCCTCGGTCAATCCGGAGGACTTCCTGACCGGCGCCTGGCTCGACTTCAACATCGGCGGCAAGCAGATCGGGATCCCTCGTGAGACCACCAGCACGATCCTCATCTACAACAAGCAGCTCTTCGAGGAGAACGACGTTCCTTTGCCCAGCGAGGATTGGACCTGGGCCGACTTCGAGGCTGCGGCCAAGGCTCTCACCAAGGGGGAGGGCGCCGAGCGCATCTACGGCACGGCGGACTGGAACCTGAATCGAAACACCTGGATCAAGATGTGGCAGAAGGGCGGCGACGTCCTGAACGAGGATCGCACCAAGTTCATCATGAACCAGGAGCCCAGCATCTCCCAGGTGAAGGTGATCCAGGGCTGGCACCACGATCTGCAGATCCACATCCCGGGCGTGGAGAAGGGTGGCTTCAGCACCGGCGACCTCTTCACCACGGGCCGCATCGGCATGTTCCCTCAGTTCTCCGTCTTCTTCAACGTCATGGCCTCGGAGTTCGAGTGGGACATCGCCCATCTGCCCGTGGACCCGGGCGACACGCGTACCACTCGCGTGGCCTCGGCGGGGCACAGCATGTACTCGGGCACCAAGAACCCGGACGAGGCCTGGAAGTGGATGGCCTTCCTGGCCAGCGAGGATGCCTTCTGGCACTTCGTCAAGACCGGCCTCAGCGTGCCTTCCCTGCGCGCCGTCGCGGAGGATCCGGAGTTCCTCAAGACCGAGAGCCTGCCGCCCAGCGCTCAGATCATGATCGACGCCTTCGCATATGGGCGGCCGGAGCCGGTGGCGGGCGACTGGATCGGCGTGCATCGTGAGATCCAGGCTGCGCTGGATTCCATCTACGGCGTGGAGAAGGCCGACCCCCAGCAGGCGTTGGACGCGATCGCCGATCGGGTGAACGAGCTGATCGCCTACGTGCCGGGGGTGTAACGAGACCGGCGCCGTAACGCATCGGGGTGCGTGTCACCCGTGGTGCGCGTAAAAGAGAGGGGCAGTGAATGGATCTCACTGCCCCTTCACGATGGCTTGGGAACGTCGCTGCCGAGGACCACGGTTCAACGCAGCGCCCCTCGATGGGATCTCAAGGCAGGGAACGGGATGAAATGAACGTACGTGTTCTTGGGAGGAGATGGCGGCGTAAACGGCGCAGCTTGTTGTGGTCGGAGACACGGGACGCCTTCCTCTTCCTGTTGCCGTGGATCATCGGGTTCCTGGTGTTCACGGCGGGCCCTATGCTGGCGTCGCTCTACATCTCCTTCACGAAATGGGAGATCGTGACCCCTTCCGTGTGGGTGGGGTTGGCCCAGTACGGCAAGCTGCTCCATGACGATCGCTTCTTCCTCTCCCTCTACAATACGGCCTATTATGTGTTCATCGGGGTGCCGCTGCATCTCTTCCTCGCGTTGCTCGCGGCCCTTGCGATGAACCTGAACCTGCGTGGCATACGCGTCTTTCGCACCCTCTACTATGTGCCGTCGATCACGCCGGCCGTGGCCAACGCCATCCTCTGGCTGTGGATCTTTCATCCGCAGTGGGGGCTGGCCAATGCCTTGTTGCAGTGGCTGGGGTTCAAAGGGCTGTACTGGCTGCAGGATCCCAAGCTGGCCAAGCCTTCCTTCATCATCATGAGCTTCTGGACCATCGGCGGCCAGATGGTGATCCTGTTGGCGGGCTTGAAGGGCATCCCGCAGAGCCTGTACGAGGCGGCCGAGATCGACGGCGCCAACACGTGGCAACGGTTCCGAAACGTCACCTTACCCTTGTTGACGCCCGCCATCTTCTTCAATCTCATTATGGCCATCATCGGCGCCTTCCAGGTGTTCACCCAGGCCTACATCATGACGGAGGGAGGGCCGAATTACGCGACCCTGTTCTACGTGCTCTACCTGTATCGCATGGCCTTTGAGAACTTCCGCATGGGGTATGCGTCCGCCATGGCCTGGGTGTTGTTCGTCATCATTCTTCTCTTTACCTTGCTCCAGTTTCGCATTTCGGATCGCTGGGTCTTCTACGAAGGCAAGCTGCGTGAGTGACCGATCGTTGCAGGAGCGGAGAACGAATCGCGGATCGATGGATGAGATGAGGAGTGCTCACAGGAGGTGAAATGCAGGCCAAGTCCCTCGTGCGTGCCAGAGGCCCCGCCCGCCAGTGGATCACGCCCAAGCGCATCCGGGGTTGGGTGCGCGATGCGTTCTGGTATGCCGTGCTGAGTTTCTTCGCCGTCGTCCTGGCGTTGCCACTGGCCTGGCTGGTATCCACGTCCTTGAAGACGGGGGCTCAGACGTTCGTCATGCCGCCCAAGTGGATCCCCGATCCGATCGTCTGGGAGAACTATCCGGAGGCCTTTCGGGCGGTTCCCTTTCACCGCTATTTCTGGAACACGATGCAGATCGTCGTCTTTGCCACGCTGGGAACGTTGATCACGGCTTCCATGTCCGCTTTCGCCTTCGCCCGCCTCCGGTTCCCCGGGCGAGGGTTCCTGTTCGGCCTGGTTCTGTCCACCCTGATGTTGCCCGGCATCATCACGTTGATCCCCACGTTTATCCTTTTCCGGCGGCTGGGATGGGTGAATACGCTGTTGCCGTTGATCGTGCCCTCCTGGTTCGGGGGCGGCGCGTTCAACATCTTCCTCATCCGGCAGTTCTTCATGACGCTTCCCTATGACCTGGATGAGGCTGCCCGGATCGACGGGGCGAGCAACTTCCGCATCTACTGGAACATCCTGCTGCCGCTTTCCAAGCCAGCGCTCGCCACCGTGGGCGTGTTCTCCTTCATCCATCACTGGAACGACTTCTTCCTGCCTCTGGTCTACCTGCAGGACACCAGCAAGTGGACCATGGCCATCGGCCTGCAGGGGTTCAAGGACCTGTATTCGACCAGCTGGAACTTGATGATGGCTGCCTCAACGGCCATGATCATCCCGCTGTTGATCCTCTTCTTCTTCGCCCAGCGGTACTTCGTCAGCGGCATCCATCTGACTGGCATCGCGGGGCGATAGAGGCGGAGTTTTCGGGCGATCATCTGAGGTGCGACGCGTCTCTTGAGGCGCGTCGCACCTTTCTGAGAGTGCGTCTGAAAATTCGCCGGCAAGGTGCCTGGGGGCATCCCCCAACTGCGTGCTCCACAGGGGGAGGTGGGAGAAAGGCTTTTTTCGGGGAAGCTTCGCCCCTCGAGCCTCCCCATGGCAGGAGCAACGGAGTCTCTCAGACACGCTCTGAGATCTAGGTGCCCCGGCTATCCGGCTACGGGCCGACCTCGATCAGCTCCACGGCCCGCGCCGGGATCGTCCCCTCGTAGACGGCGGATCTCTCGTTCAGACGTCCCACGGGTATGCGCCCTCGCCTGTTGATGCGGTATATCCGCCGGCCCGCGCCCGCGTCCTCGATCCTCCACGTGATGTGGTGTGGGCGATCGCTGATGTTCGCCAGCGCCAGCCCGCGTCGCTCGTCGGGGGCGACCCATTGTGAGGCGAGCACGGCGGGCATGCGCCTGCGGACCACGTGTTCCTCGTCCGGTGGCGTGTAGATCCCCCGCACCAGGAACTCCACAATGATCTCGGGTACATCGAGATCAGGCGGCCGCAGCCATCGGCCGTAGAGCAGGAAGGGAGCGGCCAGGAGCCGCGTGTGCACCAGATCGCGCAGGAAGCGCCAATGGGGTTGCAGGCGCGGGTCCTCGAGCTGCTCGGGGTGAACGTTGGCCACCATAGGCTGAGCGCCTGCCACGAATGCTCGCCCCAGTTCGGCATAGAACGCGTCCACGAAGTCCCGCTCGTCGAACCGATGAGACCGGACGGGGCCCTGGGGATGGGGCCACAGCTCATCGTAAGGGGGCGGCGCCAGGGAGGCGTACGATCCAAAGTGCAGCGCGTGGTCATGGTACACCGCGGCGAAGAGAGGCACGGGCTCCCAGTTCAGCCCGATGCGATCGTAGAATCCCATCCGCTCGAACGAGTTGTCCAGCACCAGGAAGGCGTCGAAGAGATCCAGATAGGCCTCGCAGGAGCCCTCGGTGGGGAACATGGCGTCGGGGTGGGCCTGCACCGCGCGACGGACACGCTTGATGAGCTGGCGATAGCCCTGACACCAGTGGTTTCCCCCGCCCGGCGGGTGAGGGTGTTGTGGGTCGAAACATAGCTGCGGGGAGGAGATGCCGATCTGATCGATGTAAACGCCGTCCAGCCCGTAGCGGTTCACCAGATCGTCGGCCAGGCTGCTCAGCGTCGTCTGCCAGAGCGCGGTGGTGGGGCACATGGGCGCCATTTCCGCCCGATTGAAGACGTTGTATACCTCGCGATAGATGTCGCCGTTCTCCTGCTTGCAGGCGGCCTGACGGGCTTGTCTCTCCTCCCAGCTCGGCGCGCCGGTTCCCCAGAGGCGGCCGTTGACGTAGACGATCGCGTGCACCCCCTCCGCATGCAGGCGGTCGATGGCCGAGCGGAAGGAGGCCTCGCCCTCTCGAGGGGGCAGGTAGTCCGGGAAGTGCGTGTCATATGGCGTCCGATGCCACCAGTACCAGTCCAGCGCGATCGGTGCCTCGATCCGCTCGCGTAGCTGCAGGACGCCGGGGAGCACCCGGTCGGAGCGGCCTCGATTCCATACCCACAGACCCGCCTCCAACAGCCAGCGAGGGAGATCGTCTCGAGCGTAGAGGGGACCACGGCAGCACCACGGTTGGGTGACCGCCCAGGTCCGATACCGCTCGGCCGCGTCCATCCAGTCGCCCGTGAAGGCGGCCAGGGCCACGGGATACGGCGGGGCGAAGCGCCCGGCCGTTTGCGGCATGCCTTCGGGGAAGTGCGCAAAGATCAGCGTCCAGTCGGTCGTCCCTTGCTCCCCCTGCACGGTGAGCCGCTTGTAATAGCCGTGGGGATCCTGCGTGATGGCCAGCAGCCCATCTCCACGCGGGCGGTAGTATGCCATGCACTGCATGGTCATCCCGCCCGGGTAGGCCAGGGAGACCCCTCGGCCGATGGTGTCGTTGGCGAAGATGGCCGCGCTGGGATCGCGGACGAGGTAGCCGCCCGCCCGGGGCAGCAGCAGCCGCTCCTCGTCCCCTGGCGCGATGGGGCGCAGCCCGGAGAGGAGGGGGAAATCCGCTCGCCATAACGCCGCGTCCGGCGTCATCCCATCCACGGCCAGCCGCCATTGGAGCAGATCGTCCTGAGGGATCACCGTCGCGGACACGATGATCCCCGGCGCTCCTCGGATGTCCGCCCAAACCAGGCGTAACCCCGCCCCCGTACGCTCGATCCGGCAATCGCGAGCGTCTTGGACGGTCACCTCTCGTGATCGCCCGGCCCGGTCTCGGAGCTCCAGGCGCCAGAGCGATCGGCCGGAGGGGGATTTTCGCAGGAATTCGTGACCGGTGCTGACCCGGCGCAGCGTCCGCAGCCGCCCTCCGGCGTCGAACTCGGCCACCAGATCGCCGCCGACGACCTGATGCCCGCTGTCATGCTCCGATGCCATCCCTTGCTCCCCTATCCCTTCACGACGGGATTGCGCAGCGCGCCGATGCCATCGATCTCGATGGTGACCACGTCCCCGTCGATCAGCGTGAACTCGTCCGGTGGGACGATACCCGTGCCCGTGAGGAGGATGGCCCCGCGCGGGAACTGGTTCTCCCGCCCCAGGTAGCCGACCAGGGCAGTGAACAGGCGGGCCATGCGGTCGGTGCAGGTCTCCCCCTCGAAGACCGCGGCCCCGGCGCGCTCGATCCTCATGCGGATGCCCACGGCCGTCGGGTCGATGCCGGTGCCCGCCAGCCGGATGACGGGCCCCAAGGCGCAGCACTGGCGATAGATCTTCGCCTGCGGCAGATAGAGGGCGTTCTCGCCCTCGATATCGCGGGCGCTCATGTCATTGCCCACGGTAAACCCGACGATCTCCAGGGCGGGGTTGAGCACCAGGGCCAGCTCCGGCTCCGGCACGGTCCAGTCGGAGTCCGCCCGCACGCGCACGGGCTCTTCGGGGCCTACGGTCCGGTCCGGGGTGGCCTTGAAGAAGATCTCCGGCCGGTCGGCCTCATAGACGCGATTGTACAGGTCGATCCCCTGCGATTCTCGCTCCCGGGCGGCGCGGCTGCGGAGATAGGTGACGCCGGCTGCCCACACCTCCTGCTCGTCGATGGGTTTTTCCCAGGATGCGGGGAGGGCCTGGGGGCTGCGATCGGCGATGATGTCCATCAACGCGGCCGCCGGGGAGGTCAGCCCGATCGACCAGGCCAGCAGACGGCTGAGCGTTCCGAATCTTCCGGGATCGATCGCGGTTAGGTCGTATAGCCCCTCATCCACGATCAGGCCGATATGAGGGCCGGTGGGCGTGGCGAAACGGCACAGGAACATACGGACACTCCTTTCTTCCCTTATCTCTCTGGGGCGGGGTGCGACGGCATGGTGCAGTCTATCATGAAAGCGGGCCCTCGTTCAAGTCCATGCGGGGAAGGGTGATGTATCCAAACTGGTGGGAATTCCGCGAGGCCCATCGCGAGCCCTCAGGGGTGCGGAGGGACCTCCCTCCGCCGCAATATCCTCTTCCCCGCCTTGTACCTGCCCTTTCCCAGCCTGATTCGGGTAGGCAAGGCCGAGCGAGGCAGGTGGGGGGCGGAAACCGGGAAGTTTCTTTTGAGGGGCATAGCTCCTCAAAGCTCCAGGGCTTTTCAAAGTTCAAACACCTGCCCCTGGGATCCCACCGTAGGGGCACCCCTTGTGGGCGCCTGAGGCAGCCACAAGGGCTGCCTCTACAAGATCTGAGACGTATTTGGTAGGGGCGCGATGCCGTTGCGTCCCATTGGTATCAACTTAAGCCCCACGAGGGCATGCTTCCACTCCCCAGAGAGGCTCGAGGGGGCGCAGCCCCTTTATAGGGTCATATCCCGAGTCTTTGCGCCTGTCCATACGTGCTCCAAGCGGACAACAGTCCGCTCTGTGTCGCC
>JAADGJ010000109.1 GCA_013152435.1 Chloroflexota bacterium
CACCACCACCCACCGATGAGCCCCCTTCTCCCGAGCTCGGGAGAAGGGGGTCTGGGGGATGAGGGCCGTTTTCCCTCGGTCGACGATCAAGGGAATGACTTGTGTCGGGCGACACGCGAGGACGTTCCTACCCTCCTGATTTCCATCCACTGACTTTGAAAAAGCCCTGCGTCGCCGCCTGGACAATCTGGTCAAATACCCCAACATGCCGTATTATTTAGGAGGGTGTGAACCGCCCCGCGTCCACACGTGTCTCCTATGGACGGCGACGCCGATGACCGTGTTCGCCAACGAGCGGCTCTATCCAAAGCGAGCCGATCGCGAGCCCAGGCCACGACCCGGCCCTGACTCCCCGGCGTCGGTCCTTCTACGCATCTGAGGTCTGATCACCACCATGACATCAAGACCATCGGAGGAGCGACATCTATGAAAGTCTTCTACGCCGAGTACCCGCTTCAGGATGGCTACATCCACAACTGGCTTGTGGCCGGCCCCCAGGCGATCGAGGTCACCGATCTGGATCGTTTCCAGGGTGAGGATTTCAAGCAACAAATCGCCCGCCACTACTACGAGGAAGGGTCCGGCATCGAGCAGCCTCCCGTGGACTGGACCAAGTTCAAAGTTGGGGACACGGAGCTCACCTGGAACTATTATCGCTGCCGGGATGACCACTTTGTGGATCAAACCGCCTTCTATCCCACCTGCCACTATCTGCGAAGCTGGGCATACGCACAACTGCGAACCTCGGCCGGACAGGATGCGACGTGGATCCTGACCACGAACGGCCCCGCAGATGTCTGGGTCAACGGCCAACACGTCCACCGACAGGAGCATTTCCACCATCCGCTCCCGCACAGCGTCTCCTTCCAGGTCACGCTCCAGGAGGGCACGAACGAGATCCTAGTGCGCTTTGAGGAGGTGGCGACGCGCGAGTGCCCTTACGTGATGGCGCTGCAGATCGTGGGCCTGGATGACGAGAACGCCCTGGTGCTGATCCCCACGCAAAACGAGGCCATCGCCCGCCGCCACAAACTGGAACGGGCCTTCGAGCGAGCTTATATCGATCGGGATGTCTATCGGTTCCACGACGAGATCACGGTACGCTGGTCGGATGATATGGCCGAAACGTGCCTCCTGGCGGTTCGTTTCCAGGAGACCACTGGCCCCATCTACGCCGAGGGATGGCCGACCGCCAAGGCCGGGGCCTCGCTGGGGGTGCTCCAGGGATTCCAGGTCCCGGACGGCCCCTTCCGCATCACCCTTATGCCGACGCCGGAGGAGTACTACGTTCACAACCTGCGCATCAAGCGACAGATCCCTCTATGGGTACTCCGGAATCCCTACTCGGGAACGCCTTATGGGACATACGAGGAGCGCCGACGCGAGGCTCTGGAGGACGCAGCCCGGAGGGAGGTCAACGTCTTCTCCGAGATCGCCAAGATGGCCCTGGGACGATGGCCTAAGGTGCGCAAAGGGGCAATCATGGAGGCCATCGAGCGGATCAATCGCCGTGAGGACGGCAGCGATCGTCACCTGGTCGGCCTTCTGGGGATGATGTATCGCTATATGAACGATCCCTCCTTCCCGGAGGAGCTCAAGAGTCCCCTGGAGAAGTGCGTCCTTGATTTCCGATATTGGATGGACGAGCCCGGCAACGACGCCATGGGCTTCTGGTCGGAGAGCCGCCAGATCCTGTTCCACACCTGCGAGATCCTGGCCGGCCAGCTCTACCCCGACAGGACTTTCAGCAACACGGGCCAGACGGGGCAGTGGCACCGCGAGAAAGGGGAACGCCTGGCGCTCTCCTGGCTGTTGAAGCGAGGGACCGGAGGCTTCCGGGAATGGGACTCCAACTACTCCTTCCAGGAGGACATCGTGGCGCTGACCCACCTGGCCGGCCTCGCCGAGAGCGACGAGATCGCCGAGCTGGCCGCCATATTGCTGGACAAGCTCTTCTTCTCCATGGCCATCAACTCCTACCGGGGCGCCTTCGGCTCCACCCACGGGCTCACCTATGCCCCCATGATCAAGGGGGCCCGGCTGGAGGCCACGGCCGGCATCTCCCGCCTCATGTGGGGCATGGGCGTCTTCAACCAACATATCCTCGGCACGGTGAGCCTGGCCTGCACAGAGGAATACGAGCTTCCCCCCATCATCCCGGAGATCGCCGCGACCGCGTTGGAGGAGTTCTGGAGCCGGGAGCGCCACGCGGGGGAGCTGGAGGAACAGCGGGATCGAGAGAGCGGCTCTTGGGAGGTGAACAAGGTCACCTACAAGACGCCGGACTACATGCTGGCCTCGGCGCAGGACTATCGTCCGGGCGAGCTGGGGCCCCAACAGCACATCTGGCAGGCCACGCTGGGCCCTGACGCGGTGGTCTTCGTCACGCATCCGCCGTGCATGAGCGAGGAGGACGCTCACCAGCCCAACTTCTGGAGAGGGAATGTCGTCCTGCCTCGCGTCGCACAATGGAAGGATGTGCTGATCGCCATCCACAAGCTGCCGGACAACGACTGGCTGGGCTACACACACGCCTACTTCCCCATCGCCACGTTCGACGAGCACGAGATCCGAGATGGCTGGGCCTTCGCCCGGGTGGGGAACGGCTATCTGGCCCTCACCGCCGCTCAAGGGCTGATGCTGGCCACCCGCGGCGACAACGCCTATCGAGAGCTGCGCTCCTACGGGCAGCACAACGTCTGGCTGTGCCACATGGGCCGCGCCGCCCAGGACGGCAGCTTCCAGGAGTTTCAGGAGAAGATCCTCCGCCTGGACGTGAGCTTCGAGGGGCCGTCGGTGCGCTGCACGACCTTACGCGGGGATCATCTGGCCTTCGGCTGGGAGGGCCCTCTCCTGCTCAACGGCCAGGAGCAGCCCATCACCGGTTTCAAACACTACGAGAACCCTTACTGTGAGGTCGATCTGCCTGCCGAGCACATGGAGATCCGCTTCCGAGATTACCTTCTACGGCTCCACTTCACGCCGTAGTCCTATCCCCACATGCGCCATCGTTCCCAGAAGGGCAGGTGAAGACCTGCCCTTCTGGCCCATGAGGCACCGCCTTCCCATGAACCTCAGTTCCGACGAAGAACGCCCTCATTCTGACAAAAGCACACCCGCGTGGTATACTGCCGACAGACGCTGAAGGGGAGGAAGTGCATGACGGACTACTACCTGACGGTCGATCTCGGCGGAACGCAGATCCGCGCGGCGCTCTGCGACGCGGAAGGACATATCCATCGTCGAGTCCACGATCTCACCCGGCCGACCGAGGGCCGGGACGCGGTCATTGGCCGGATCCAAGGCGCCATATCCCAGGCGCTGGGGGACACCCCTCGCGATCAGGTACAGGGGATCGGCATCGCCGCACCGGGGCCGTTGGATCCCAAACAGGGCGTCATCATCTTCGCCCCCAACCTGCATGACTGGCACAACGTGCCGCTCCGCCAGATCATCCAGGAGCATTTTGGGATCCCCACCCATCTGGGCAACGATGCCAACCTGGCCGCACTGGCCGAACACCGTTTCGGCGCCGGCCGTGGCGTCCATAACCTCATCTACATCACCGTCAGCACCGGCATCGGCGGGGGCATCATTTGCGACGATCGCCTCCTGCTGGGCGAGCGCGGCTTCGCCGCGGAGATCGGCCATCACACCATCGACGCCGACGGCATGCGCTGCAATTGCGGTAACGTCGGCTGCCTGGAGACGCTGTCCTCCGGGCCCGCCATCGCCCGCATGGCTCGCGAGGCGATCGAACACGGCCAGGAGAGCCTCCTGCGGGAGATGAGCGGGGATGATCTGGATCAGATCACCGGCAAGATGGTCCATGAGGCGGCGCTCCAGGGCGACTCGCTCGCCGTCCACGTGCTCCACCGTGCCGGGCACTATCTGGGCGTTGGGATCGTCAACCTACTGCATCTGTTCAACCCGGCGATGATCATCATCGGCGGCAGCGTGGCCAAGGCGGGCGATTTCCTCTTCGACCCCATGTGGGAGACGATCCGGGATCGCTCGCATCCCATCTACTGGGAGAATCTGCGCATCGTCCCTCCCCAGCTGGGTGATGACGTCGGGCTGCTGGGAGCGTTGGCGCTGGCGCTCAGCGAGAGGGAGACGAGCGCACACATCCTCAAGTGAGGATCAGGCATGGACACGGAGCCTTCCACTCCGTCCCCGACGATCTTCGTCGTGTCGGGCGGCGCCGGGGCCAGCGGCAGCCAGGTCGTGCGCACAGCGCTGGCCCAGTTCCCGGACGCCCACGTGCACATCACGGTGGTGGCCCATGTGCGCACGCGGGAGGAGATCGAGGAGGCGGCGGCCCAGGCAGCCTCCAGCCGGGCGCTCATCGTGCACACGCTGGTCGACCCCACCCTCCGCCGGGCGATGTATGCGGCGGCCCGTGAGCGCCACGTCGTCGCGATCGACCTGATGGGGCCCTTGCTCACTCATCTGACCGAGCTGATCGGGCAGGAGCCGGCCGGGCAGCCCGGCCTATATCGCCAGCTCAACCAGTCCTACCTGCAACGCATTGAGGCCATCGACTTCACGGTGCAGCACGACGACGGGCGCCGGGCGAATGAGCTGGACCAGGCCGAGATCGTGCTGGTGGGCGTATCACGCGTATCCAAGACGCCGCTGAGCATCTACCTCTCCACCCGGGGATGGAAGGTGGGAAACGTGCCCATCGTGCTCAACGCCCCGCTCCCCCCCAAGCTCTTCGAGCTGGATCCGGGCCGAGTGATCGGGCTGACCCTGCGCCCCGACCGACTGGCGGCCATCCGTCGCCAGCGCGCCCAACGGATCACCGACAAGCCCATCGGGGACTACGCGAACCCAGAGACGATCGCGCACGAGCTGGCCTATGCGCACGAGCAGTTCCAACGCGGCGGCTGGCCGGTGCTGGACATGACCCACAAATCCATCGAGGAAGCCGCCGCCGAAGTGGTCGCCCTGGTCACTCAGCGACCGAGGGAGTAAGATATGCGAATCGGCATCATCGGACTGCCCCAAAGCGGCAAGACGACGGTGTTTCAGGCGCTGACCGGAGGGCACGCCGACCGCCCCACCTTCGCCCCCGGCGGGCTCCAGGTGCAAACGGCCGTGGTCAACGTGCCCGATGAACGGCTGGACGCGCTGGGTCGCCACTTCCAGCCGCGCAAGACGGTCCCTGCCCAGGTGCAATACAGCGACATCGGGGGCCTGGAACGGGGATTGGGCGAGGCCGATGGGCTGAGCGGCCCCCTGCTCAACCAGATCGCACAGAACGACGCCCTGCTGGTCGTCGTGCGCGCCTTTCCATCCGCGGTGGTCCCCCATCCGGAGGGAAGCGTCGACCCGGCCCGGGACCTGGCCATCATCCAGGATGAATTGATGCTGTCCGACATGGCGGTGATCGAGAAGCGGCTGCAGCGGCTACGCGAACAGGCGGGCAAGGGGGGCACCCCGGCGGAACGAGAGGCCAACGCCCGGGAGACGGCGCTGCTGGAGCGGCTGTGGGCCGTGCTGGAGGCCGGACGCCCGTTGCGGGACGAGCCGCTTTCCCCGGATGAAGAGCGTATGCTGCGCGGCTACGGATTCCTCACCCAGAAGCCCATGCTGGTGGTCGTCAATCAGGGCGATGACCCGGCCGACGATCTTCCGCTGCCGGAGGTCCCGGAGAGCCCTCGCGTGGCCGTGCTCTCGTTGCGCGGCCAGTTGGAGATGGAGCTGGCACAGATGGCCCCGGAGGAGGCGGCCGAGTTCCTCGCCGAATTCGGCATCGAGGAGCTTAGCTTGCGACGCGTCGTGCGGGCCTCCTATGAGGTGATGGGGTTGATCACCTTCTTCACCATGAACGAGGAGGAAATCCGGGCGTGGGCGCTACGACGGGGCCAGACGGCGTTGGATGCGGCCGCCACTATCCATACCGACCTGGCGCGCGGCTTTATCCGGGCCGAGGTGATCGCCTACGACCGCCTGCTGGAGGCGGGAAGCCTGGCGGAGGCCCGGCGCCGCGGCTGGCTTCGGCTGGAGGGCAAAGACTACGTCGTTCAGGACGGGGAGCTGCTGTACATCCGATTCCACGTGTAGCGACAGCATCTATTCCACCAGTCTTGTTCACAAGGGCACAAGACATGACTTAAATCATAGCCTCGGCAAGCGGGTCGCGCTATGATAGCCCCGTCAGGGTTGGAGTGCGTGATGATTATTCGCAGTGTTGAGACGCGTTCCCCCGGTGCGTCTCAGCAGGCTCTTCATCGCAGCATCCCAGGCAGCGCACTCCACCCTCCCTATCGCCTATAACCGATGGGCCAACCAAAACGCCCATAGTTTCCCCCGCAGGCGTCGCCAGGCAGCATCTACCTGGCGACGTTTCGCGTCCGGCAGCGGTCGATCGGCGTAAACCTCCTCGGTATATGCCTCCGCCACGAGCATCAGATCCGGCTGCGCCGCCCTCTGCCACCGCTCCAGCCGCCCGCGATGGCGCCGGCTCCCTCGCGTGATGAGCTCCATGCGGCGCGCCACCGCCCAGGCGTGCTCACGAGGGGTCTCCGCCGGGCTATGCGCCTCGCCCAGCCGCCGCCCCCACCATAACAGCCCCATGTATGCCGCCGCCACCGGGCCCAGGATCGCTCGCCGATACCGCATCCAGGCCAGATAGCCCACCACGATCAGCCCCAGGAACACCCCCAAGAGGCCCGGCCGTCCCAGCCAGCGGCGTGGCCATGGGTTCCACTGCCGCAACTCGGGGAACTCCTGCCCCGGGGAGGTCGCCAGGCGCTCCCCCCTATCCTCGGGCAGTCCGATGCGCTCAAACGGCGATCGCGCCGCCGTGGGCTCAAAGGGGATCCAGCCGTAGGGCGGGAAATACAGCTCCGGCCAGGAATGCGCCTCGGCCTCCGTCACGGTGTAATCGTCCATCCGCTCGTCGTAATAGCCGCTGGCATATCCCACCGCCAGCCGCGCCGGGATGCCGACCGCCCGCGCCATGACGACCATGGCAGAGGCGTAATAGTCACAGTAGCCCTTTTGCAGGTCGAACAGGAAATAGTCGACAACGTCCCGGCTGGGCGGCGGCTCCTCGATTTCCAACGTATACTCGAACTGGCGCAGGTAGGACTCAATCGCCACCGCCTGGTCGTAGGGGTTCTCAATGCCGGAGACCACTTCCCTGGCCTTGTCCAGGACCCGCTGCGGGACCTCGTCCGGCAGCCCGAGGTAGAGCGCCCGGATCGCCTCCGGGTACTCCTGATCGGCCACCCGCAACTGCTCCTCGCTTACGGCGGGCACGGCAGAGACCACCGAGTAACGTCGCGGCCGCTCCTCAGAGGAGAAGGAGATCAGATCGTCCGGGCCACGCATCTTCGCCCGATACGGGACATCGGGCGCCACCGGCTCTCCCACGGCATACAGGACGCCCTTCAGGGCATCGATGACCTCAAAGCTTTGTAACAGCCGCTTGCGTCCGCTCCATCCCTCCAGATCCTCACTCCAGGGCTCGCCAGGCGGCAGATCCTGGACCTCGATCTCCCCCGGATTGCTCCATCCCCGCCCGCTGTACTCGGCGTACGTGACCGCACGGTAATAGTACTTCTCCCCTCCAAGCTGGGGTGGCGGTTGATTCAAACGCACCCGCAGCGCGATGCGTCTCCCCAGCTCGGGGGAACCGCCCAACAGATGCTGACGGGGCAATCGATCGGGAGAGCCGCCCAAACTGACTCGCAACGGGGAGATAGCCGGCCGCTCCAACTCGGGGAACATGCGCTCGGCGGACTTCTCCACCTGCTGCCACGGCGATGAGAAGAGGCTCCAGAAAGCATCCGCCACCCGCTGAGAGGCAACCGTGGGCACCACGGGCATGAGGATGATGATCGCCGCCGACACGAAGGCCCCTGTGATATACAGCCCCCAGCGGATCTCCTCCGAATAATCGATCCCAAGGCGGGACCAACGGCGCTCCAGCGAATACATCCGAAGCCCCACCAGCAACATGAGCAATGCGGCGACGAAGGAGACCGTCCAGGACTCCCCCTCCCGGGCGAAGAAGACGTTGTCGGCCAGCAACACGCCGGCGGGCAGCAGGGCGATCAGCCCCTGACGACGCCGAAAGACCCACCACCCGGCCCACACGCCCACACCCCAGATGACCAACCCGCTGAAGACCAGGAAGAGCAGGTTATCCTGCTGAGCGCCCCCCTGGCGGATGCCCTGGGCCCACACGGAGAGGCGCAGCCAGAAATCCCATGCCCGCTCGCCCCACACCTCCAGCACCGGAAGGAACGGGACGCGGCCGATCACCCCCTGCGTGAGCGCGTACAACCAGCGCACCGCGTAGATCGCCTCGCGCACGGTCGCCCAGAAGGGGGGCGCCACCCGGCCGACGAACCCCAACACGAACTCGACGCCGAGGATGGCGGAGAAGACGGCACTGGCGCGCCCGCTGAACGGCGACCGCGCCAGGAACAGCCCCAAAAGCACGGCCACGATCGCCACAGGGACCAGGCGATCCAGGCCTGGGACCCACCCGATATCCTGCGCGGCCAACGGCACCGTGACCACGGCCCACAGGGTCAAGGACAGGACCAGCCAGCCCTCACGAGGGCGCAGGCGCTCGTATGCCCGGATCAGCCAACGCACGATCATCTCCACCACCCATACACGATTAGATCACGACTCTTCTTCCACCACCACCGGAACGACTCGGCCCGTCCCCAGTACTTTATACTCCACCCTCCGCCGCACCTCTCGGATCAGCGGCTGGAAGGGATACCCTCGCTCGATCACGTGACTGGGCACACCCTGCTCGGCCAACAGCTCCCGCAACGCGACGATCGCCCGATCCCGGGCCCCCCGCCCATTGAAGGAGCCCGGATCGACGAAGATGACGGCCGGCGCCATGCCCCGCTGGGCCAGGGGCAGGAGCGGCGGCACCCAATCCGGGCTGAGGGAGGACGTGATCACAGCCACCGTCTGCCCCTTCCCCAGGACAGGGCCCACCTCTTGCAGCACCCGGGCCAGGGGCCAATCCGGCGAGGGGGTCGCCCCGGCCAGCGCCCGCAGGATCCGCCACAGCTGCTCCTGTCCCGGCTGAGGAGGCAACAGGGCCTGCTCTCGCCCAAAGGCCACAAGCCCCACCGCCCTCCGCTCCCCATGCTGCAGGAACTCCGCCGCCAGCGAGGCCGCCAGGACGACGCCGTACTCCAGCGTGCTCTCCTCTCCGGATCCCACCTGGGTCTCCTCATCCAGATCCAGGATGATCCAGAGATTCCCGGAGAGCTCCATATCGAATTCCTTCACCATCAACTCGCCGCGATGGGCCGAACTCGGCCAGTGGATCAGATGCAGGCTGTCGCCGGGCTGATACCCCCGAACCGTCGCCGCCATGAGGGCACGATCGAAGGAGCGCAGGCTGGCCCGAGCCCGACCGCTGGCGGCCCCCACGGGCAGTTCCAACGGCGGGAGATGCATCACCCGGGGATAAACCAGGATCGTCTCCGTCTCCGGATAGCGCAGCGTGACCCGAAAGAGGCCGAAGGGATCGCCCATGTAGACCTCGGTCGGCCCCAACGTGTACACACCACGTCGGCGACACTCCCCCTTCACCAGCCAGCGATACTCCCCCTGGGAGTCACAGGCGACCACCTGGCTGGCATCGTACCCGGGAACGGTGGAGTGATCCCGCACCTCCGCCCACAACACGGGCAGGATCGTCTCGCTGTGCAGGGTGAACAGCTCCTCCAGCACATCCCCCACGGTCACCCAGGTGCCACGGGTGTGCCGGGTCAGCCCCACGTAATCACGCATCTGGCGGGCCCACAGATAGGATGCCGCCATCAGGCCCGCCACGCCCACCAGGAGGTAGATCCAGACGCGCGCCGGGCTGACCAATTCGCTGAAGGCCAGCACAGCGATGATGACAAAGGGCAGACGAGTATTCAGTTCGATGCGCCGTTCCATTTGTGCGTTCACGATACCCAGTATATCAGCACATCCACCTGTCGCCTAGTGGTGTGCGTTACAGGTGGCATCGCCTTCCCGAGCGGAACCGCCCGCTGACCCTGAAAAGACCTGCCCGTTGACAAGCACGCGACGGGAACGTATACTGAACGTGGCCTTCTCCCACACATCCAGGCAACGGCCTTCCATCCTCCTCCCCTCCCAACCATGGGAGCGCAAACGGCTCGACACAGGCTGCAAGCGGGTGAAACCATGTACATCGTCTGGGAAATCCTGGCCATCATCGCCATCGATATCCTGCTCCTTCTGATGATCTCGGAGGCGGTCGGCCCGATCCGGTTCACGCCGCCTCGCCCGACTCAAGCGAGACGCCGCCGGAGCACCATCCCCCGCGATCGCGTCGGCCGGCTGTGAGACGCTGACGATGGCAGATCCTCGATACGAGGACTTTGAAATCGAGCTGGAGCCGGAGTCGGGGTCGGCGGGACGGTACCGCGTGCGCGTGTTGAACTCGCCCGCCCAAGAGGCGCGTGGCATCTTCGTCAACCCGCTCCCGCCGGAAGCGCTGGAGGACTATCCCCCCTCCCCTCAGGATGCGCAGGCCATCGGACGACAGTTGTTCTCCGCCCTCTTCCGGGATCAGGTGCTCACCCGCTGGCGGGAGAGCGAGGCCATCGCTCGCGAGCGTGACCGCGGCCTGCGCCTGCGCCTGCGGGTCCCACCAGAGCTGGCCGCCCTCCCCTGGGAGCTGCTCTTCGATCCGGAGACGGGACGGTTTCTGGCACACTCCAGCCAGCAACCGCTGGTGCGCCAGCCCTTGATGGGCGGAGCTGTTCAGCCGGTCGAGGTCAGGCTCCTGCGTGTCCTGGTCGCGCTGGCCAGCCCGGCCGGCCTTCCCGACCTCCGCGTGGCCGAAGAGCGCGCTCGCATCCGAAGGGCGTTGCAGGCAGGCCCGGCCTCCTGGCGCATCGTAGCCGATTTCGTGCAAGGCCCCGACACGCTGAACCAGATGCGACGCCGCCTGCGCCAGCAGCCCTACCACGTGGTGCACATCGTGGCCCACGGGACCCGGCGCATCAGCGACGGGGCGCCCGCCATCGTCCTGGAGGACGAAAATGGCGAGCCCGACCCGGTGAGCGGGGCCGAGCTGATGGAGCTGCTGGCGGATTTCCGGGATGTGCAGGTGGTGGTGCTCAGCGCCTGCGAGAGCGCCCAGGTCATCCCCGGGGCGGCAGCGAGCGCCCTGACCGAGACGCTCCTGCACGGCGGCATCCCCGCCGTGATCGGCATGCAGTGGGCGCTGGGGGACGAGGCGGGCACGCGCTTCGCACACGAGCTGTACGCCGCTATCAGCGATGGCGCGCCCGTGGACGCCGCGCTGAGCGACGCCCGAGAGCGGCTGGCCCACGAGTTCCCTGAAACGCTGGATTGGGCAGCCCCCGTCCTGTCCCTGCGAGGTCGGGAGACGCAGCTCTTCGCGCTCGGCCCAGCTAAGCCATCCCTGCGAGCGCCCGCTTTCCGACGTCTGGCCCGAGGCACGGCTGTGGGGCTGGTTCTGGCCGCGCTGGTTGCCGCCATCACGCGGTGGCTCGACCCGCTGGGCGTGCTGGTCGGCACGCCCAGCCTGATCGCCCTGGGGTTTGCGCTGGTCATCGGAGGCGCCAGCGCCCCCTGGGTCGGGCGCCCGCCGTCCCGGACGGCCCGCCTGGGGGCCGCGGCGGCGTTCATCCTGGCCTTGCTCGCCATCCTGATATTGGGCGCCGACCACGTGCAGGCGCTCACCCGACCACGCACCGTCGCCATCGCCGAGTTCGACGGATCCAAGGCCAGCACCTTCCAGGCCAACGTACAGGCGGACATCTACAACGCGCTCCTGGCGGCCGGCTTCACCTCCGACGAGCTGGTGCAGGTGGACGCCGTCGCCACCCTGGACCAGGCGCTGCGCCGCGCCCGACAGTATCGCGCCCACGGCATCCTGTGGGGGTACTACGACGATACGAAAGTGGTCCCCTACGCGACCATCGTGGGCTGGAGCCAGAGCGCCCAACCCCAGGTGGGGCGCGTCGTCGCCGTTGATGGCCCCGGCACCTCGGAGCTCATCGCATATGTGGGCGCCAGGCTACCGGAGGAGATGAAAGGGCTGGGGCTCCTGGTGCGCGGCATGGTCCAGGAATATCAGGGCGACCACGCTCAGGCGATCGCCACCCTGACTCACGCAGAACAGGTCCTCGCCCAGGCCAACCAAAGGATCTCGCTGCGCCCCGTGTACACCCTGCGCGGGCGAGCGCACTTCCTCTCCGGCGATCTCGATGAGGCGATCCTCGACTACACGGAAGCGATCGAGGCGCAAGGGACGGAGAAGGACCCACTCCTCGCCTTCGCCTACAACGGGAGGGGGGCCGCCCGCTTTCTACAGGGGGACACGGACCAGGCGATCAGCGATCTGGACGCGGCGCTAACCATCATGCCCGACCACGTCCAGGCGCGCTTCAATCGGGCGCTGGTGTACCTGACCCGAGGCGAGGTCCAGCCGGCGCTCGCCGATGCAACCCGGGTGCTGGAGCTCGCCCCCGACTTCCATCGGGCCCGCCTGATCGTCGCCGCCTGCTATATCGAGATGGAGCAGCCCGACCCGGCCCTTTCACAGCTCGACACGTACCTGAAACGGTTTCCCAACGATGCCAACGCCCTCTATCTGCGCAGCGTCGTACGCACCATGCAGGGAGATCTGGACGCAGCCTTAAAAGACGTGACGGCCGCCCTCGAAGCGATGCCGGATTACGTCGACGCCCTCTTCCAACGAGCGGTGATCCTGGAACGCCAGGGGAATCCCCAGGAGGCCCTGGAGGCGTACCGCCAGGTAGCCCAGCGCTGTCAGTCTGCCTCGCAGGATGCCCGCCTGCGCATCCTATGCGACCGGCGCCACGCCGCAGTCCAGGAGGCGATCGATCGTCTGTCACCCTAGTCGTGACGAAAAAGGGAGAAAGAGGAGATGAAAACCCATCGGATGCGAGCCTTGATGTTGGCGATGGCACTCAGCCTGGTGCTGCTCGC
Organism: Chloroflexota bacterium; assembly: GCA_013152435.1. NCBI lineage: Bacteria > Bacillati > Chloroflexota > Chloroflexota bacterium. The sequence goes on from JAADGJ010000109.1 coordinate 12,994, forward strand.
CTGTCCGCCCCAACCTCCCCCCACCGACGTCGTCATCGACGTCCTGATCGGCGTCTCCAGCAGCGGCAGCGCAGGTGCGCAGATCCGCCCGCCCGGCCTGGCCTCATGGGCCCAGGCCGGTGACCACTGGTTATACGAGGCCGTCCGCCTGGCGGTCGCTCAGATGACCGACGAAGGCACTCTGCAGCTGAACGGGCGCCCCGCTCGAGTGCAACTCATCTTCGTGGACGATCAGGGAGACCCGGCTCGTGCCCGAGAGGTCGCCCTGGGGCTGGTGGAGAAAGGCGTCGTCGCCGTGATCGGCCACCTCACCCCGGAAACCGCCCTGGAGGCCGCCTCCATCTACGCCGACGCCGATGTGCTCTACATGAGCCCCGTCATCAGCACGCTGGAGCTGGCAACCCCGGACTTATGGACCACTCACCTCATGCAGGCGGAGCCCCGTCAGATCGCCCAGGCCAGCGCCGTCACCGTCTACCACACCCTGAACGGCCGTCGCGTGGGGCTCATCATGCAGGCCGGGGCCCGATATGTGCAGGTCGGCGAGGCATGGGCCGAGACGTTCAAAGCGCTGGGCGGGGAGATCGTGTACGACACCGTGCTGGATGCCGGGGTCACGGACGTCACCCCCTTCCTGCGGGTAATCCAGGAACAGGGCGGGCAGGCCATCATCTACAGCGGGGAGGCGGAGTTGGGCGCCCAACTGGCGAGAGCTGCCCAGGAGATGGGCCTTCCACAGCGCGTCATCGGCTTCCAGGAGCTGGTCAGCGATACGTTCATCCAACTGGCGGACACCCGAGGCGAGGGGACCCTGGCCTTCTCGCCGAGGCTGGGAGAGCGAGCAGACATCTACCAGAAATACCTGGAGATGGCCCGGGCAGCCGGCACATCCACCGTGTCGCCCAACGCACCCTACGCGTACGACGCCGCCCGTTTCGTGCTGAAAGCCGTGCAGGCGGCCGGGTCAAACGAGCCCGCCGAGGTGTCCCAGGTCGCACAGGACCTGGCGATCGATGGACTCACCGGCCCCGTCGCCTTCTTCGAGGATGGCCGGCGCATAGCCTATCCCGTCACGCTATACGAGGCCACGCCGGCAGACTGGACGGACAAGGCGACGGTGATCCAGCCAGCCGACACACGGGAGCCCGGCGAGTGGGTACCCAACGGTGATCAAGAGCTGCCCGCCCCCCTTCCCGCGGAGCCGACAGCGGACGCGCGCGAGGAGTTGCTGGGCGCCTATCGGAAGCTGCGGGAGCTGCAAGGCTTCCGGCACGAGATGCGCCTCCCGGTGCAGATATCCGCGGGAATAACGAGCGCCTGGCAGGGCGAGATGCGCCTTCTATGGGAGGCCGCGCCCCGTTCCGACTACGCGCACCTCACGTGGGAATCCTCTCGCACCGACGAGGTGGCGAAAGCCGTCTGGCTAAAGGGACAGGCCTTCATATACCGGGAGGGGGAATGGAGCCAGGTCGATCCCGAGACGCTATGGCCGCTCATGCACCCCACGCTGGCCCCGGACGAATGGCTGGTGGAACGGCTGAGCGAGGCTCCGGTGCAGCGGGAGGGACCCCTCCAGCAAACCTACCGGGACGAGTCGGTCACCGTATGGGTCTACACAGCCGAGGCGCTGTGGCAAGAGGAGATCCCCGCCCAACTCACCGTGTCCGTGGACGCGAGGAACCACTGGCCGCTGAGCGCTCAATGGACCGAGGCGGAATCCGGAGCGCCCCTGGCTGAGGAATCCTTCTTCGACCACGATCAAGCGGTGAAGATCATCCAGCCCGAGATCGGCCCCGCTCCCGGGGAGACACAACCACCGGCTGCGGAGCTCCCTCTCCCCATGGAGGACGCCCGAGTGGTTCCGCTTCGCCCCGAACTTGTGGTAGACTACCGGGCGGAGCTGTTGGAGGCGCTGAAGCAGTTGAACCTGTCCAAGAGCTTCCGAGAGGAGGTCTACGATCGCTCAGGCGTCAAGCTGTGGGCAGAGGTTCTCCCCACTGAGACGTACGCGCACGGCTTCTACACGGACCCACAGGCGAACACCCCAACGGAGTTCCTGCTCATCGGGGAGCAGAGATACACCTGGACGGGAGAGAAATGGGAGATTGAGGATTCGCCCTCCGAGGTGTTATGGAACGCCCTGATCCCGTACAACTTCATCGCCGAAAACCTGCTCTCCGATCCGCCGGTGACCCGTCAGGGGCCGATCTCCGACGAGGGCGGCGATATCTACGTCTACACGGCACAAGTGCAATGGAGCTCACGCTCGACCGCCCTGCTGGAGGTCAACGTCCGCACAGAAGACCGCCGGCCGGTTCGGATCCGCTGGATAGATCCGCAAACCGAGGAGATCCTGCGCGAGTACAATTACTTCGGCTTCGATGAACCCATAGAGGAGATCCGGCCCTGAGAGTGTGTCCGATTAGAATTCATCGGGCGGTCGCACCTGAAAGGGGAGGTGCGGGGCCACGCTTCCATATCGCTTAAGTTGATACCAATGGGCGAAGGCGAACGTACCCCATACACCGACTACACTTCGACGAGGAGCGCACCATGCCAGAGGTGATCACCTGCGGAGAGTTGCTCATCGATTTCGTCCCCCTCGAATCGGGGCTCCCCTTGATCGACACACCCGGGTTCCTGCGCGCCCCGGGGGGCGCCCCGGCGAACGTCGCCGTCGGGCTGGCCCGGCTGGGCGTGTCGGCGGGGTTCATGGGCAAAGTAGGCGATGATCCCTTCGGCCACTTCCTGGCCCGCACGCTCCGGGAGAACGATGTGGACATCGCGTGCCTGCGCTTTGATCAGACGGCGCGCACCGCCCTGGCCTTCGTCTCGCTCACAGCCGAGGGAGAGCGAGACTTCCTGTTCTACCGCCACCCCAGCGCGGACATGCTGTGGGCACCGGAGGAGGTGGACCCGGACTATGTACGCTCCGCCCGCATCTTCCATTACGGCTCCATCAGCCTGATCAGCGAGCCCAGCCGGAGCGCCACGCTTCACGCCATCAAGCTCGCGCAGGAGGCGGGCGCCCTGATCTCCTACGATCCCAACCTGCGCCTGCCTCTATGGCCCTCCGCGGAGGACGCCCGGGCGGGTATCGAGCTGGGATGGCAGTACGCCGACCTCGTCAAGGTGAGCGAGGAGGAGATCGCCTTCCTGACCGGCACGGACGACATCGAGGCCGGCATCGAGCGCCTGTGGGGCGGCCGACTCAAGCTGCTGGTGGCCACTCTGGGCCGAGATGGCTGCCTGTGGCGCACGGCCAACGGCTCGGGGCGGGCGCCCGGCTTCCAGGTGGAGACGGTGGATACCACGGGGGCGGGCGATGGGTTCGTGGCCGGGCTGCTGGCAGGCCTGCTGGACCGAGGCCTCGACATCGAGGAGGAGGCGCTGGCCGGGCTATGCCGGTTCGCCAACGCCGTGGGAGCGCTGACGACAACGCGCAAGGGGGCGATCCCCGCGCTTCCCACCCGCCAGGCGGTGGAGGAATTCCTACGCCGTCCCCAATAGCGGCGACAGAGCCCATGCCGCCATGGGCCGAGCGTGGGAGCTCGGCCTGCTGGGGATAGATGCCAGGGTGTGAATCAACCACAAGCAGCGGCAGCTCCCATGCTGCCGCAGG
>JAADGJ010000110.1 GCA_013152435.1 Chloroflexota bacterium
TCCGCACCTCCCCTTTCAGGTGCGACCGCCCGTGGAGGGAAAAAGCGACAGGCGGGGGCCTCGCCCATGCTGTTCAGTTGATGCGAATAGGCGTCCCTTGCGAGCGCCCCTACCTGCGGATCGGACATCCCGTAGGGGCAACCCTCGTGGCTGCCCAGCGCATGGGACGCACAGCCATACGCCCTTACCGTACCTCGTCGAGCGCCACCGCTCGCCCCTCCCGCTCGCTGACGAGGGCAGCCTCCATGAATGCCATCATCTCCAGCGTCTCCTCCAAAGGCACCGGCTCCGGCGCGCCCTGGAAGAAGGGGATGATCCGTTTCAGCAGCTGGCTGTACAAGGGAATCTCCCGGGAGTAGAGGGTCTGGGCGACCTTGCGCTCGCCGAAGACGGTGGCGCCGTAGTCGATGGCGCCGCGGCGGATCCCCCGCATCATGCCGATACGGCCATCCGGCCACATCCCGACGACGAGATGGTAATCCTCGGTCGTGTGGCACGTGACCTTCTCGCAGCCGGCCTCCATGAAAGTGTACAAGATCTCCACACCGTGGACGCCATAAATGCTATACCAGAAAATCCCAGGGCAGTCTGGGACCACATGCGCCGGGCTGAAGGCGTCGCAGGCATAGACCGTCCCCAACTCCGGGTCCTCCTTGACCTTGACGATGTTGGCATCAAAACGCAACGAGGAGGCGGAGAAGACGGGGCAACCATGCTCCCGGGCCAGGCGATAGATCTCGGCCGCGTCGGCGTAATTGGCCGCCAGGGGCTTATCGATGAAGAGCAGCTTGCGGGCCTCGATCACCGGTCGGGCCTCCGCCAGGTGCCTGCGCCCGTCCACGCTCTCCAGCAGCACCGCGTCCACCTGCTCCAACAGCTCCTCGATGGAGGAGACCAGCTTAACGCCCCATTTCTCCGTCACCTCCCGCTTGAACCCCTCCACGCGGGAGTGGCTGAATTCCATGTCGGGACTGTACGAGGGATAGCCGGCCACGACCTTCCCACCCGGCACATGGAAGGGATCATCAGGATCGTTGAGCAGCTTGGTAAAAGCCGGCACATGTGAGGTGTCAAACCCGATCACACCGATGCGCAATTCGTCTGCCATGATCTTCTCCCTGTATGCGAATCTCGATCCAGCGGCCGAACGCTCCCGGCAGCCACTCCGACACCATCTGAATGATATCGGTCACGTCGTGAACGGCGTCATCCCCGCCTCAGAATGTGTCTGAAAAATGCCGTTGCTTCTGCTGGGGGGAGGCCCGGAGGGGCGGAGCCCCTCCAGAAAAAGCCCTTCTTTTGCCTTCGACCTGCCCGGCCTCGGCCTAGGTCCTGCGGAAAGGGCCGAGAAAGGCAGGTGCAGGCCGAAAAAGTAGGGTTTTCCGTGGAGGGGAGGACCCCTCCACACCTCCCCCTGTGAAGCTAATCGTTGAGGGAGCTCCCTCGGACATCTCGCCGGTAAACTTTCAGACACGCTCTCAACGGTGCTGCCGGATGGTCTCCAACACGGCCACCACGTTCTCAATCGGCGTATGGGACACGAAGTAATTGGAGCAGCCCACGATGATGCCCCCGCTCCGCTTGGCCTCCTCGAGGCAGGACAGCGTCTCGGCGATCACCTCCTCCCGGCTCCCCATATGCACCGTGTGGGAGCTAATGTTGCCCAGCAAGGTCAACCGCGGGAAGCGACGGCGGAGTTCCCCTAGATCCATCCCGGCGCGACGGTCGATCTCGTAAAACCCATCCACCCCGGAGCGTCCAAACAGGTCGTCGGCGATGGGCCAGAGATCCCCATCACTGGCGAAGAGGTGATAGGCCCCGTACTGATGGCATACTTCCGAAACCCGCTTCAGCCGGGGCAACACTAGCTCACGGAAGATCCTGGCCGAGTACATGGGACCCTCGTTGGAAGCGAGATCCCTCCCGCCGAAGAAGTACTTAAACCCCAGCGGGGCCAGGAAGCGAACATTGCGTATGGCGATCTCGACCTGGACGTCCAGGAGTCTGGATACCAGATCCGGCCGCAGGGCCATGGCCTCAAGCCATTCGGTCTCGGGGGGGATTCCGATGCTCACGCCGCCGACCCGGATCACCCGCTCGTGCCCCAGAAGGCGCTGGGCACGGATCTCGAATGCGAAGTCCTCTTCCCGGGGTTGATAGTCTTCTACGGCCCTCTCCCGCGCCGCGACCCACTCCTCCAACCGCTCGAGGGTGGCCCCGGCCTTGGGTTTATAGTCGAAGATATGGCATTGCTCGCTGTCCGGGTCATAGCGCAGGACGCGCCAGTCCTCCTCATCGCCGTATTCGTAAAGGAACGTATATTCATCAATGCGCCTGGTGGGCTTGACGTTGTACCGCCAATAGCTGGCCCGGATGATATCGTGGTCGCACAGGAGGGCAATGTCGATGGCGTCCTGAAACGAACGCTCGAGGAATTCCTGATGCGCCCCCTCGCCCAGCCAGAGCGCCACCGCCTCCCGCCACTGCTGGACCCCCCCGCCCACGTAGGCCTCGCGGCCCAGCAACGCCGAGGCGACCGCCGACGAGAAGCCGATGTGATGAACCGGCACCTGATCGGTCCGTCCCCCCTCGAAGGCCACGCGCACGCGCTCCCGTGCGTTCATGTCCCCTCCTTGCCCGCCCGGGGCCATCCTTCCGGGTCGACCGGCAGAAAGCGAAACAAAGCGCTAGCCCCCCATTCGAAGTTGGAGAGCTAGCGCTTGTCATCCAGGATGGATGCCGGGACGGACGGCCTGCTCGGTGCCGAGCGCTAACTCAGGCAACCGGGCAGGCAAAAGGCTCCGGACATCCCTATACATTCTGTCGTTGCCCCTCGGCCTCGCATCATCGGCCTCATATCCTGGCACTTGACCGTGCGAGAGTATACCATCGATCAGGGTAAGCGTCAACGGCTCGCGCTGCGGGGATCGTCATTTTGGCCTGTTTGACCCTCCTCTCTAGACCATATAGAATGTAGCCATTGTCCAGCGGGGCCGGCGATGAACAAATCCGGTCGCCCATGAACGTCCGCCTCCCCGCTCGCGGCCTCGTGCAGCGCGCACATCGTCAGACAACGGAGGGCCTGAAGATGAGAGGGCTCAAGTCAGGACTGGATTTCGATTTCGAGCGTTATCGGGAGCGTATGGAGGAAAGCAGGCGACGGCTTGAGATCGCCCGGCGCTTTCAAGAGCCCGATCGCGTTCCCATCCTCATCAGCACGGGAGGGAGCTACTACTCATGGCTCTCAGGCGTAGACGTCAGCGATTATTACAAGGCGGCCTTCGATAACCCCGATCTCCAGATCGAGGTGCAACTCAGCGGACAGCGCTGGGCGTTTGAGGAATTGCAGGACGACAGGACCGGGTATGGGGTTCGCCTTGATATAGGCCCTCTCGCCGAAGCCTTCGCCTTTAATCTGCCTATCGAATACAGGCAAGGCACCTCGCCCTGGATCGTGCGAACCATGAGCGTGCCCGAGGCAGCAGAAAAGCTCCAGGTCCCCGATCCCGAGCGACATCCCGGCGTGCAGAAGGTGTACAGGGCCTACGAACGGTTGAAGGAGAGGGTCGCGCAGCTCAAACTGAAGGTCCCGGTGAGCGGGGGGCTCAATATCCATCCGCCCTTGTCCGCCGCGTGTGGGTTCCTCGATGTAGAAGAGGTCTTCTACTACCTCGTCCAGGAGCCGCAGGTCGTCCATCGCCTGTTTGAAAAGCTGCTGCTCACCTTCTTCCGCCTCCGCGATTATCAGGATCGCTACTTCGGCACGCGGACTACCTCTATCGGCCTGGCGGATGATCACTCCGCGTTCATCAGCGATGAGATGTACCGCCGTGAGGTGATGCCCTACAACATGATCATCTACGCCCGTTACGGCCGAGAGGGGAGAAGCCTCCACGCCGATGGCCCCAACGATCACCATTTCGAGACTTACGCCAACATCATGAAGCTGACCTCCATGGACATCGGGGGCTTCTCCGATATCGCCAATGCCAAGCCCGTCTTCGCCGGCAAGGTCTTCTTCAGCGGCGGATTGAACTGCCGCGACCTGTACGGAGATTTCGAGGCCGCAAAGCCAGCCGTGGATAGGGCCTTGCGCATCGGGATGAAAGGTGGCGGCTATGCGCTGGCCGTCGGCGGGGAGACGTACGTGGGCGTGAACCCGGACACCCTGTGCCAGGTCGTCGCCTACGCCAAGAAGGTAGGGCGCTATCCGATGGACCCGGGCCTGCTCGGCGGCGAGGATGTCGATGAGGAGGCTAACCAGCGATCCTGGTAGGGGCGGGTCTGAGACCCGCCCATTGGCGTTCTTTGGAACGACATCGTTGAACTTGATGCCAATGAGGCGACGCGTGTTCATTTTAGGCGAAGATCCGTAAGACCCAGAAGGTAGGGGCGATTCATGAATCGCCCCTACCCTGCTCGATAGCATACTCCTGGCCTGATTGCACGTCAAAGGTGAAGGAGCGGAACGTAAATCCCCATCGCTGCACCGATCGCGTCTCTACCTCCTCCCCATTGACCTTCACCCGTCCCGCCACGCGGCCGAGCCAGAGCACGGTCGCGCCCGGTAGCGCCTGCGCGCTGCGCAGGCGCACGCTCGCCCCCTCGGGAGTTCGCTCGTAGCAATCCCAGCGCGCCTCGCGGCGGGCGAACTCCCACCAGCTGATCTCTCGGGCCGTCCACCACTCCATGCCCAACGCTTGGGCCCGCCGGATCACTGCGCGCAGAGCGTCGGCCACGCCGGGCTTGTCGATGTGCACCGGATGAAACAGGAAATGGACGATCCCGTGATGCCGAAAGGCCGCCTGGATCAACGGCTCCGCCAGCGCCTCCGGCGCGAACACGACGAGGTCCTGCGTCAGGGTCGGTAATTCCAGGATCTGGATCAGCCGGCCGTCAGGCGCGACGGGGAGATAGGGATGGCACGTGCCGAAGTTAAAGCCCGCTTCCCCCGTCTTGGAGGCCCCCTTCGATTGATCCAGCCGAATGCCCCGCTTGGCGCACCAATCGAAGAACTCCGTATCCCCCTCCCAACGCAGGTAGTGGTTCTTGTTCGTGATCGGCGCCTCACCGCCGAACAGGCAGGTCAGCTCCCGCCACTGCCGGTCGAAGGAGCGCTCATCCCACACGCGCCCCTCGGACATGGCGTCATAGTGCATCGCGAGCTCATGTCCCACCGCGCGAATATCCCGGATGAGCTCCGTGGCATAGCCGGGCAGGACGACACACCACGTGGAGTGGATGCGCTCCGCCTCCAGCACGTCCAAGAGCCGCCGTGCCCCGTCCGGGTCATTTTGGTCCGTATCGTGCGAGAGGTGGGCCAGGGCGGGCAGGTCGCGTGGGTACAGCCATAACACCGGGAGCGGGATCCCCTGTTGGGTCGCCAGGTAGAAGATCGCCCGCAAGATCAGCTCCCGCCACTGATCGGCGATGGGCTGGAGGAAGACGCTCAAGCCCGGCGCCCCCTCCAGCGGCTGGCGGTCGAAAAGCCAGTCCAGCACGCCGCCGTCGCCGCTCTTCAGCACGCCATCGCAAGCGGCCGCGGTCCCATCAGGCGCGGGCACGCCATCCCGGGTGACAGCGACGCCCTGCTGAATGCGCACCACGGCGCCCACGGCGTCCGGCGCGATGAGCATGCATCGCCCCCTCCGGACGACGCACTCCATCACGCCCCCGCGAGGCGTAGGACGCTGATGAGCATCCAGGACGCCCGCCAGCACGGTGGCCTCGGTCGGCCGGACGGGGAGGCCGTTAAAGTAGTGCAAAGGGATCTCTAGATGCGCCAGTACAGGGTGCGTCCGATGGCGCACGTCGAGATAGCCCTCGCCCAGTGTGTTGATTCCCCCGCCCCACCCCTGGTAGCTGGGCGGCTCCGGCTTTACACCCAGCATCTCCGCCATCCCGCAAGTCCCGCCGATGCTGAGCCACACGCCCCCGTCCTCCACCCACCTCTGCAGACGCTGCTTCGCCGTATCGGACAAAGTCTCCTCGCCCACCGTCACCAACAACGAGAGATGGGGTAGGACCTCCTCCAGATCTTCCCCGGAGACGTCCGCATAGCAGACGCCCGCGTGCGTCAGGATCTCGTGGATGTACTGCGGATAGCTGACCGAGCGCGCCGCGTTGGGCAGCGGCTCGGGGAACACGTACACACCGACCGGAACAGAAGTTTTCTTATTCACCAGATACCTTCCTTCATAGCCCGTAGGGGCGAGGCATCCTTAAAAGCACCCTCTGTAATGAACGCTGGCGCATCCGACGTAGAAGGCGTTCTTTGCAACGTCAGCATTGCAGGATGCCTCGCCCTTACATTACCGTATCGTAACGCACGCCTCACAGTGAGGTTAGCCTGCTCAAAGGGGACAACAGTCCCCATATCTCATGGGGCCAGGCCGGGCTCTCACAATGTCCAGTGTCGCGGACTGTTGTCCGCTTGGAGCCGTGGCTGCAGAGATCACCGTCCCTCCCACGTCATCCCGGGCGGGTCCCGATAGAAGCCCAGCGACTCCAGCAACATCTGTCCCTCGCTGCCCAACACGGGCGCGTCGTTCCATCGCTCCACGTGCACCCGGTGGGCCACGGTGCCGCCTCGCGTCCCCAGGTGAGTCACCAGTGCCTCCAGGCAACGCCGGACCACGGCCTCGGACAGGGCCTCGTTCACCCGCAGCGACCGGCCCCACCCCTGCGAGACCACCGCCGGCTGGCCCCGCCACAACACCACGTGCGTGGACGGCACCCGGGCAAAATCCCCAATTTCCAATCTCTCTGCACCGGTCTCCGGCAGCGCCGCCCCAAACACATTCGCCGGATCGCAAGCGCTCATGACCACCGGCTCCATTTCGTCCGCCTCCCGAGCGGCCCGGAGCTGTTCCACCGCCTCCGGCAACGCGAACTGGGCGCCCGCCAGCCCCGCCACGAAATATCCACGCCGCACCTCGCCCCGCATCTCCATGAGCTGCAACCGCCGGTAGATCGAGGGCCAGTCCCATCCGGCCTCCTCCCGCTGCACCAGGTCGCGCGTCACCACCCCCCAGCGCGCCAGCAATTGCCTCGCCTGGCGGTCGGCCCGCTCCTCCGCCGACAGAGGCTCCCCCATGACCCGGAAGCGACGGACCGGCGACCAGCGGCCGGCCCACATCGGCTCGGGCGGCTTCGGCTCCAGGCCCAGCCGACGGGCCACCCGCCGCTTCGCGTCCCGATAGACGACAGGACTGGGCCGCCGCACGCCGTGACTGCGCCGTCGTCGCCACGCCGCCAGCTCCGCCTCCAGCGCGCTCAATGGCCGGCGCGGCCCCTCCCGAGGTCGCTCGCGGGCCAGGATGCCCCGAAGGGCCTGCACGCTGTCGTTGGTCACCAGCCCCGCCATCATCAGGGCGAGCAACGCCTCCTCCACCTGGGCATGGGTCAGCCCCAGCGCCTCCTCCAGATCGGCGGCGAAGCACGCCCCCTCCTCCTGCAAGAAGTCCAGAACGCGACGGGCGGTCTCGTCCAGATCCTCGGGCGGCTCGCCCGCCTCCAGGAGGAAGGCGGCCCCCTCGCCCCGGAAGAGGAAGCGCACCCGGATCCGTCGCGGGTCCGCGCCCCCCTCCCCCACCCAGATCAGCTCGCCGCTTCGGCAGAGCGCGTCCAGGTCGGCCGGGTCGTACCGCGTCATCCGCAACGGCAGGATGTCGGCCTCCAGGGCGCTCGCTACCAGGGGGACGGCCCGCAACTGCTGGAGGATGCGCACCAGCCCATCGGGGCCGGAGAGCCGACACGCGGGGTGCAGATGCTGCCAGCGGACGAGGAAGTCGGCGAAGGTGTAAAGTGAGACGGGCTGCACCTCCCGGCGCAGGATGGTTAGCGTGCGCCGGTGGATCTGGGCCAGATTCTCCACGTCGATGAACTGGAGATCCCTCTCACCTTCTGCCCCCTGCTCACCACTATCCGCTAAATAACGCCCTCCGACGGCCGTCGACGGACGATCAGCGGAGCCAAAGCGCCCCTGGATAACCTCCCGACTCGCGACGAGGCCGGCCAGGGTGGCGTCCAGCCAGTCGGGCGGGAAGGCGTAGCGCGCCAGGATCTCGTCCCGGGTCAGGGGGCCGCTGTGGCGCAGGAGATCGCGCAAGATGTGCAAGCGAGCCTCATCGGTGGGCCATCGCTCCGCCAGCAGAGGATCGGGCACCGGAGCCGGGGGGCGCTCCGGCAATCCGAAGGCGTCCCGATAGCGCGCGTACGACTCGCTGGCGATCCAACGCCGGGCCGTCCCCTCGCCGGCCGGGATCTCGATCTCCATCGCCCGTCCCTGAGCGGCCAGCTCCGCCAGCCACTCCCGCCAGCCCGGCTGAGCGCGCGCCGCGATCTCCTCCTCGCTCAGGTCGCCCATCTCCTGCAACAGCA